>JANXPR010000582.1 GCA_025357215.1 Acidobacteriaceae bacterium
TGCGTCGGCCAGGCTGACGGGTTGCGTGCATTCATAGGCCACGGGAACGGCAGGATGATCCTGCAGGTTCGCTCCAACTCCGGGTAGATTGCAGAGCACGGGGATATCCAGTGTACGCATGTGTTCCGCCGGACCGATGCCAGCCAGCATGAGCAATTGCGGGGAACCGATAGTTCCGGCGCAGAGAATGACTTCACGGTCAGCGTGCTCCTGCTTGCTGCCATTGCCTTGCTGGAAGCTGACGGCCACGGCGCGCTTGGCTTCAAAGATGATGTCAAAAACCTGCACGTCCGTGAGGACGGTCAAGTTGGGGCGCGACATGGCGGGATGCAGGAACGCAGCGGCGGCGCTCCAGCGTTTGCCTTTGTATTGCGTGACCTGGTAGGGACCAAAGCCTTCCTGCGACATCCCGTTGAAATCAGGATTGCGTGCGTAACCGCATTGCGTGGCGGCTTCCACAAAGGCTTCACTCAGCGGGTTGGGCGAGACGAGATCAGAGACATGCAGCGGACCGCCACTGCCGTGGTAATCACCAGGACCGCGCTGTTGATCTTCAGATTTCTTGAAGTAGTGCAACACATCGTCATAGCCCCAGCCGGGATTGCCCAGGTCGAGCCAATGATCGTAGTCCGTGCGGTGCCCGCGGATGTAAATCATGGCATTGATGGAACTGCTGCCGCCCAGCACTTTGCCGCGTGGCCAGTAGAGACTGCGATTGGCCAGCTGCGGTTCAGGCTGCGTGTAGTAGGTCCAGTCGTTGGGACCTTTGAATAGCTTGGAGAATGCAACCGGGATATGAATTTCCTTGGCCGTGTCTTTGCCGCCGGCTTCCAGTAAGAGGACTTTGACGGCAGGATCTTCGGTGAGCCGCGCGGCTAGAACACAGCCGGCTGATCCGGCGCCGATCACGATGTAGTCGTACATCTCCGGGGCTCCTCTTAGTGGCAGGACAGTTCTGTTGGTCCGGCCAGGTTGGCGACAGATTGTATCGCGAAAGGGTGGTTATCGCGAAAAGGTCAAACGCGGGAAACCTACTAGTGAGTTAGTTGACGCAACTCAGACAACGGTTGTTAGCGGGAAAACAGCATTTGGGTGGCTTTGCTTTTGGTCTTCTTCTTCCACTGCTGGAAGAGCTCGGCATAGGAAAGTGTGATGTATTGCCTGGCTGAGACGGCAAGTTTATGCGCTACGGTATCGATCCAATCCGCGGGGCCTTCAATTTCGGCGAAGTTGCCCACGGGAGTTTCGTCCACCACCACGTGGCCGGTGCCGTCCGACCATTCGCTGCGGAACTTTTCGTAGGTGAAACTGGACTTGAATCCAACAGACGTAAGAATTTCCGCAAGGGCCAGACCGTGATCCACTTGAGTTTCAATTTCGCGGCGCGATTTATGCCGCGTGGAGCTGACCTTGCCTTTGTCTTTATAGGTGATGGTCCATTTATGCCCGTACTGGCGAAGACGCAACAGGGCTCCGCGACGGCGCAGCGGCGTACCTTTCAGGTCGTAGAGGGTATTCATTTCGTGTGTTCGTTCAGTAATCAGACGGAAGCCAAGAGCCGTAAGCTTGGCCGCCAGCGCAGCAAGGTCTTTTACTTGAAACTTGATTTCGACTTCTTGACCGGAGGGCATATTTTCTTACACCAGTTCCAGCGCGAGTGCCATGCCCATGCCGCCACTCACACACAACGTTGCGGCGCCGCGCTTGGCTTTGCGTTTGATCATTTCATGCAGCAGCGTGACAGCGATGCGGGTGCCGGTGCAACCAATGGGATGTCCCAGGGCAATCGATCCGCCGTTGACGTTGAGTTTTTCGGGGTCCATATGGAGTTCGCGGTCGCAGGCGATGATCTGCGCCGCAAAGGCTTCGTTCAGCTCGATCAGGTCAAAGTCGCTGACTTTCAGTCCGGACTTGGCCTGCAATTTGGCCATGGCAGGAACGGGGCCAATGCCCATCGTCCGGGGATCAACGCCGGCGGAAGCGTATCCGGCGATCCGGGCCAGCGGTTTGAGATTGTGCTTTTTGACCAGCGCTTCACTGGCCAGTACCACAGCCGCCGCGCCGTCGGTTATGCCGGAAGAATTCGCCGCTGTGACGGTGCCGGTTTTGGAGAAAACCGGAGAAAGCTTGGCCATCTTGTCGATGGTCGCGCCCAGAAAGGGATGTTCGTCCTGAGAGAAGGTTTCTTCGCCTTTCTTGCTTTGCAGGGTGATGGGGACGATCTCGTCCTTGAACTTGCCGGCATTGATGGCGGCTTCCGCGCGCTGCTGGCTACGCAAGGCAAACTGATCTTGCTCTTCGCGGGTAATCTTGTACTGCTCGGCCAGGATTTCAGCGGTTTCGCCCATCACCATCTTGCTGAGTTGGCAGGAAAACCCGTCGCGGTACATGCCGTCCACCAGTTCCTGGTTGCCCAGGCGGTAACCCCAGCGTCCGCCATCAAGGTAGTAGGGAACGCGGGACATGGATTCAGTGCCGCCGGCAAGAACGCAGTCCATATTTCCAGCGGCGATTTCCTGGTAGCCGAGCGCGATGGCTTTCATCCCAGAAGCGCAGGCTTGGTTCACCGTGTAGGCTGGCGATTCCTTGGGAACTCCGCTGCGGACGGAGATCTGCCGGCCGGGGTTGGGACCATTGCCGGCCTGGCGGGCGCTGCCAAAGATCGCTTCTTCCACCAGGGCAGGGTCGACTCCGGAGCGGTCCAACGCCGTCTTCGCGGCGACGACGCCAAGATCGGGGGAAGTCATGTGGGCCAGCTTGCCGCCAAATTTGCCAATGGGGGTGCGAACAGCGGAGAGGATGAATACGTCCGGCAAGATGCTTTTGAAACCTCCAAACGTCCAAGTTTATCAGGGAAGTCCGATGGCGAAAGTCTACCGGATTCACCCAAAAGGGCAGTCTGGCAGGGAAAGCCGCGATCCTGCCGTCTAGGGATGGGTGGCCGCTGGTCGGCACATATGCAAGGAAATTCACTTTTTTGGCGAATATGCACTGATTTTTGTGCAACTCAATAGTAACGTTCGACCAACAGTTCGTTAGTGCCTCGCATCCAAGTTTCGGGTAGTATGAAAAGGCCTTCAACTAGGTAGATAATCTTAGATTGAATGTTTTTTGACGGATGATGCTGATGTGGTGAAAGAGCAACACTTTGAGTGCAAGAGTGGCTTTCGGTGATTTGCCAATTTATCCTTCAAAATCATATAATTAGGTCTGACGAAGTAATCGGGGGACCCTGAAATTAATGTCAAGGAGTTTGCATGAACCGAGTTCTATATGCTGTGGTGGCGACCTTAGTTTTTGTCGCCGGCATGGCGGCGGAAACAGTTCCAAACCACCAACAGCCCCAGAAAAAGACGATCCCCAAGGTAAACAAAGACGGCAAGTCTTCCCAGGCAAAAAAGCCAGCGAAGGTTGAGCCCAAGCCCTACCAGATAGGCGATGCCTCCTGGTACGGTAAGCAGTTTCATGGCAGGACGACGGCCAGCGGTGAAGATTTTGACATGTTCGAACTCACCGCAGCACATAGGCAGCTCCCCTTGGGCACCTATGTAAAGGTCACGAACCTGCGCAATGGGAAGTGGATCATTGTCCGGGTCAATGACCGCGGTCCCTATGTCGGCAACCGGATCATGGATTTGAGCTACAGTGCCGCCCGTATGTTGAACTTCTATGGCGGTATTGAGAAAGTCCGGCTCGATCTGATCAAACCGGAAACCGTGGCCATAAATCGTGGCCCCGCTGGGGAATAAACCCCAACCGGTACTATACTGGGCATGATGCCCGCCAATACCTCGGAAATCCTGTCCTCGCCCGCGTCCTCTGGGATGCGAGAGCGACTGATTGTAGCCTTGGACGTTCCCAATGCCCGTGAAGCTGTGGGGCTGGTACGAAGCATTGGGGACGCCGCAGGCGCATACAAGATCGGCCTCCAGTTATTTGTCGCGGAAGGCCCAGCGATAGTCCGCGAGCTGGTAGCCTCTGGCCGCCGTGTTTTCCTGGACCTGAAACTTCATGACATCCCAAACACCGTGAGCCACGCCGTCAAGTCGGCCGTGGATTCCGGCGCCAGCATGCTTACCGTGCATGCCAGTGGTGGAGCCGCCATGCTCAAAGCCGCTACTGAAGCTGCTGCAGGACGCCTGAAGATTCTCGCCGTCACCGTACTCACCAGCATGGACGAAGATACCCTGCACGAAGTTGGCGTCCCAACATCAATCCTTGATCAAGCCCTCAAAATGGCTGCCTTAGCTAAGAGCTCAGGATGTGGTGGGGTCATCACCTCGCCAAGGGAAGCAGCCGCACTGCGTAAGCTTCTTGGCGATGGCATGGCCATTGTCACGCCAGGGGTAAGACCGGCTGGCTCTGAAGTCAACGACCAGAAGCGAATCGCCACGCCGGCGGAAGCGATCACGGCCGGTGCAAGTCACATTGTTGTTGGTCGTCCGATAACTCATGCCTCTGATCCAACCCAGGCGGCGCTTGCCGTCATCAGAGAAATGGAGCAAACTCAGTTGTCAAAATAGATTTTTGGGGAACAAGTGTTGGTCGAGAACCGGCCACGGCTTGAGGGGGTTATCATGCGCATGTTGCTTAATGTGTCGCTTCCTGTTGTTTTCCTGGCCGCCATGGCATCGGCGCAGACTACGCCTTCAACGCCGTCAAACAGTCAAACTCCTGACAAGAACTCCGCCGTGCAGTCTGAGCAATCAGCGCCTGCGGTTCAGCCAGTTGTATCCCAGAATTCCGGCAAGAGAACCATGACCATACCTTCCGGAACCCAAGTCCTGCTCTACCTGAAGAGCCCAATTAACACGAAGAGCGCCAAAGTGGGCGACGGTGTCTACTGCCAGACCAGTTTTCCGGTTACCCAGGACAACGTAGTCGTGATTCCTTCCGGCACTTACGTGAAGGGCGAGATTTCTGAGGTCCGCCGCGCTGGACGCATCAAAGGCCGCGCTGAAGTTTTGTTTTACTTCACGTCCATGATCTTCCCCAGCGGATATACCGTGGATCTGCCCGGAGCTTTGAAGAGTGAGCCGGGCGCTACCAACTCCAGCGTCACCGACAATGAAGGAACGGTGAAAGCCGATAGTCAGAAAGGCAAGGACGCCGCAACTGTTGGCAAGACTGCCGCCACAGGCGGGGTGATTGGGGCTGCTGCTTCGCGTTCCTGGGGCGGCGCCGGCATCGGCGGCGCGGCTGGAGCTGCCATTGGCTTGGGCCAGGTGCTGTTCACGCGCGGACAGGATGTCCGCATTGATCAGGGAACCGCGCTGGAAATGGTGTTGGAGCGTCCCTTGACGGTTGAAATTTCGCATTCGGCGGAGAATGCCCAGGCGGACAGCAACGTGATCCCGCAACCCGGCACGGCAACCCGGCTACCAAGGCCAAACAGGCCCCGGTAGAAACGCCATTTCGCTCGGCTTACCCATGAAAGGCTGCTAGTCCATCAAAAACAGGACTTGCTGATCCTAAGTCGAAAGCTGTGTTCCACCTTCATTCTCATTTTGGGACAAACTAAGGTTCTCGTGCTTGTAGGTCTTGCTCTAGGGATTTTCTTCTCCTATTAACAGTATTGGCCGTTTTTTCGTAATACTACTTTTTGTAGCCTGCTAAAGTCCTCTGCTTTGCTAACCCTCTGAATCAAAGTTAAAAATCTGCTGCTGCAGCTATGGAATCTTGAATGCACTTAGTCCTTGTGCAACGTGAGCCCACCAACCCGGGGAAAGCTGACAATCGTCTCCTTTGCGTCATTCTTAAGCATCTGGCACTTTTTATTTTCTTTTGTGTTTTTGATTAGACGCTTTACGTGATCTTCCGCAAAGGAGCAACTGAGAAGATGTCAAGACGAACAGCTTTTTCCCCCTGGATTCTGACCCTGGTGTTGATCTTTGCAGTGTCAGCATTCGCACAAACCACCGCCAGCATTAAGGGCAACGTAACGGATTCCACCGGCGCCGCGATTGTAGGCGCTAAGTTGATTGTCAAGAATGCTGATTTGGGCATTGAACGCAGCACCCAGAGCAATTCCGCGGGCGACTATGAAGTTCCCGCACTGCCGCCGGGAAAGTACAACGTTGAGATTACGATGACCGGTTTTGAAACGCAGTTGGCCAAGGACGTTCCCCTTGCGGTGAGTCAGAACACGGTGCAGAGCTTCCGGTTAAAGGTGGCAAGCTCGAAAGAAGTAGTCACCGTTGAAGCCACGGCTCCCGTGATTGAAACCACCACCATGACGGTGGGTCAGATCATCAACCAGCGAACGGTACAGGATATCCCCCTCAACGGACGCCACTTTGTTGATCTGGCGCTCTTGATTCCGGGCACCGTGACGCCGCCGCAGAATGGTTTTCTCACCGCTCCTTTGCGTGGCCAGGGTTCTTTTGCCTACAACACCGCCGGCAATCGCGAAGACGCCATCAACTTCATGATCAATGGCATCAATTTGAGTGACATGGTGCAGAACCAGGTGACGTTCCAGCCATCGATCAGCACAATCTCCGAATTCAAGATCGATAACTCAACCTACAGCGCTGAGTTCGGCCGCAACTCCGGATCGATCGTGAACATCGCCACCCGCTCCGGCACCAACCAGTACCACGGCGAAGTGTACGACTATCTGCGCAATGATTTCTTTGACGCGCGCAATGCCTTCAATCGCGTTACCACCTCCACCGGAGCGCCCAATCCAATTGCGCCGTTCAAGCGCAATCAATTCGGCGCGGATTTCGGCGGGCCCATCAGCAAAGGTAAGACATACTTCTTCCTGAGCTATGAAGGCTTGCGCCATCGCCAAGGACTGCCCACCAGCAGCAACGTATTTACTGAAGCGCAACGCACCGCGATCCAAACCGGGGGAAATCCGGTGGCCAATGCCATCCTGGGCCTGGTGCCGCATCCCAACACGATTCTGGGCACGGGAGCAACACCCAACGGATTCATTGGTTCCGCCACGGCCCCGGTGAACATTGATCAGGGCACGGCCGATATCAGCCACAACTTCAGTGAAAAAGACTCATTGCACGGCTACTACGTCTATCAGAATGACTTCCGCGGCGAGCCGACGCAGGGTTCCAACATACCTGGCTTCGGCGACACGCGTGCCGGACATCGCCAGGTTTTCACGCTGGCTGAAACGCACGTGTTCGGTCCGTCCATGGTGAACGAGGCCCGTTTAGGAGCCAACCGCATTCACTTGGTCTTTTTCCCGCAAAACGCCACCGACCCGAACTCACTGGGACTGGGAACCGCTCTTGGTCCGAACGAGAAATTCATGCCCACCATTACCGTTTCGGATCAGCCAAGCCTTACGTTTGGAGACGAGCGCAATTTCCCGCAAGGGCGCGGCGATACGGCGATGGAGTTGGCCGATACCTTGAGCTACATTCGTAGCAAACACTCGTTCAAATTCGGAGTCGAGGCGCGCGATTTCCGCAATGACAACTTTAACAACGACCCGGGTTCTTTGACTTTCACAACCGCAAGCCTCACTGCGGGCTCCGTGACCGCGGCCGCCCGGACCGTAGGCAGCGTTGCCAACAGAATTAATGTGGGTGCGTTGGACTTTTTCGCCATGGATAGCTGGAAAGTCACATCCAAGTTGACCGCTGAACTGGGCGTTCGATACGCCTGGAACATGACGCCCACCGAGGCTCTGGACCGCTTCAGGGCCTTGGTCCCCATGGCTGGCGCCGGTAGCACCATTGTTCCCATCAGTCAGCCCTACGGGCAGAACAGCACCAACTTCCAGCCCCGCGTGGGCTTTGCATGGAATGTGTTCCACAATACAGTGCTGCGCGGAGGGTATGCCTTCCAGGTGGATCAGCCCATTTCTGGAATCGTTACCGGCCTCAGCTCCAATCCAAGTCTTGCACTGCCCATCAGCGTGGCGGCGGGCTCGATCAGTTCTCTTTCGGGCAAGTTTAACGGCGCCCCGGCCAGTGTTGCACCGATTTTCGTCAACCCTGATTTCCAAAACGCTAATGTTCAATCCTGGAACTTGAATATCGAGCACCAGATTGGCAGCAGTATCGGGATCATGGTTGGTTATTTCGGCAACAAGGGAACTCACCTGGAGATCGACCGGAATATCAACCAGTTCACCACTCTCGGCCTTGCCGCAACCAGACCATTCCAGTCGATCTCTCTGGGCAGTCCGATTCTGGGATCGGCGAGCGGAATTGTCACGCCGGTAACGCTGGCCAACAGCATTACGGAACGTGACAGCATCGGCACGTCCAGCTACAACGCACTGTGGATTACGGCAAACAAAAAAATGTCGCATGGTCTTCAGTTCAACACGTCGTACACCTGGTCGCATTCGATCGACGAAAACTCGCGCACCAACCAGGGAATTGTCGTGCAAGACAGCAACGACATATTCTCCAGCGTTGGCAGCTCGGATTTTGACGCTCGCCACCGGTTCGTGGCCAATGCCATCTATGATCTGCCGTTCAAAGGCAATCGCTTGGTCAGCGGATGGTCGATCGCACCCATCCTGAGCTTCCAGAGCGGCAATCCTTTCAACATCACCGTGGCTTCTCCGGCCATCAATGGTGTTGCCAACACGGTCCGGCCGAATTTGTCGGGGACGCCAATTGTCACCGGCAATCCATCGGGCTGGTTTGCAAACCCGTCAGTGTTCGTCGCACCGCCAACCACGTCGCCCACTTCCTTCGGCTCCTTGGGACGGAATGTGTTCGTCGGTCCTAACTTCCAGGACGTTGATCTCGCCCTGTTCAAGAACACCAAACTCACTGAGCGGATGAATCTCCACTTCCGTGTTGATGCCTTTGATCTGCTCAATCATCCTAACTACGGACAGCCGAGCGGCACGGTTGGATCACTGGGTGTCATCCAAAACACCCGCTTCCCAACGGGCGATTCAGGTTCGTCCCGTCAACTTCAGCTTGCTTTGAAGCTTCAGTTCTAGCTTCAAACATCAAAAGCTGGATGATTCCAAGCGCACCGGTTCGCCGGTGCGCTTTTTCTTTGTGAGAAAAAACAAGCCCCGCTTGAACGGCAGGGCTTGAGTGAACACAGATTGCTTCTTGCTAGGGTTACTTGGTCGCTTTCTTGGTAGCTGCCTTGGTGGCCGGTTTTGTCGCCGGTGCCGCAGGCTTAGCTTTGGGTGCAGGTTTGGCGCCGGTCCCCGCCGGTTTCTTGACAGCTCCGCCGCCCGTGCCCTTGGGATTGATCAGGTTCAGCGCGTCTTCAGCGTTAAACGGATAAGTACGTGTCGAGGTTTGTCCGGTGGTGCTCAGCGTAATGTCCACGCGGCGAGCGCCGGCCAGAGCCAGAACTTTCGCGTTCTTCTCGAGCTGCGTCTTTTGTGCGGGAGTCAGGCCTTGTTCTTCATTCACGGCCTGCTTGACCTGGTCAACACTCATCGGTTGTTCTTCGCCAAGCCCCTGCGTTTCGATGGCGCTCCCGGACACTCCCTGCTCCACCAGGAATGCTTTCGTCCGCGCCACGCGCCGCTCAGACAACGCCTTGTTGTATTCCTCGGTGCCGCGAGGATCGGCGTGTCCTTGCAGGATCAAGTGTGCGTCCGGTTTGTAGGTCAGATACTTCTTGAAGTCGCCGGCCAGCAGGACCATGGTCCGCTGTTGGCTGGCGAGCAGGCCGCCGTCAGGGTTCTTGACCGTCGGCTGCGCGGTGGGGAAATAAATGCTGTGCAAAGAGAGCTTGGTTTCCAGCTGGATTTGTTCCGCTGGTTTCTGGACGATGACATCAACTTTGCTATCCGCTTTTCCGCCACGTCCGTCGTCCGTGCGGCAGATCACAGTGTAGGTTCCCGGAGCGACGCCAGTACTGTCAAACTGGACACTTGAGCCAGTGCCGTTGATTTTGCCACCGCTTGACGCATAGCTGTAGGTAAGCGGGTCGTTGTCAGGATCGCTGGCGGTTGAGGTGATCGTCGCGCTCTGGCCGGCTTCAATCTTCGTGGGATTCGCTCCGCAACTGATTGTTGGCGGACGATTGGGTCGCGGTTCAACCATCACGTCTGTTGACGCACTGGCTGTTCCGCCGCGTCCATCGTCCACTTTTGTCGTGACCGTGTAAGTTCCAGGCGCAAGACCGGCGGAGTTCCAACGTATTACAGATCCTGAACCTTCGACCTTGCCGCTGCTTGTGCTCCAGGCGTAAGTCAACGGATCGTTGTCAGGATCGCTGGCCGTCGCCTGTACGACGATCATGTCCCCGGATTCGGCGAAGACTTTAGTCGGATTGGGTGCGAGGGAGACGACTGGCGGATGGTTCGGCGGCGGTGGTGGCGCGCCTTCACCAAAGCGGAAAATTACTCCCGTGGCCGCGCGAAAGTTGTTCTGTAAGTTGTTTTTGCCGTCGTTGAATTTCGTCATCAGGTAATCGGCTTCGATCAACCGCCATCCGAAATGTTTGCTGATCTTCACATCAACTCCGCCGCCTAAAGCCATGGCAACGCTGTTCTGTTGAGCGCTCGCTCCGAATAAAGTTGTCGTGGTGGCTGCGGGCGTTACGGGTATAGGCAACGCAGTAACTTGCGGGAGACTTCTGGGGATCAATACATTCCCAAGATTCGGAGTCGGCGTGGGTGTCGGCGTTGGCACAACCACTATGGCGGCCAGCGGGATACTGGAATTCAAGCGCGCTGCTCCGGCCAGGCCATGCGCGAATACCGTGGCTTTATCGGTGCGCGAGGAAAATTGCGGCCCAAACAGAAACGTGTAAACGGACGCGGTGCCACCGCTGGGCAGGCCCTTCACTCTGGAATCACTGAAATCGGCAGTCAGACCAATCCATGAATTGATGTTGGCCAGGACGGCGGCGGTCCCACCTTGTGCATTGAAATTCGGGCCCGGCGGATTCACCAGACCGTATTGATAGCCGGCGAAAACTTCCACCGCCGGAGTATTTTCACCCCGGGAAGTCCAGAAGGATTTCGATTGCTTGGTTTGCGGCGCGGGTGCGGAAGGCAACGTCGCCGTGGCATCGGGAGCGGCACTAGCGGGTGTCCCGGTGGTTGATTCGCCGGAGGTAGCGGTTTTTGTCTTGGCCTTTGCGGCGTCCTCTCCAAAGCCTGCGGTCACAAAAAGGAGCCCAAAAACAATTGCAAGAACCAGTGCGCGCACTTTCATGACTTCCTCCAGAAAATTGTTGAATGGATTGTCGAACTACAAAGAAATTAGGTCGCTGGGATTCTAGTTTCCCTTGAGCAATGAATAATGTGACGAGAATCACTTAACGGAACTGTTTTTGTAACAGGGGGACATTAGGATTTGCTAAGAGATAGCGGACATTTGATGGATTTCGCAGTCCAGGATTCGCTTGGTTTGCGAAGCGACCGCTAAGGTTCTAGGTAGCAATGCCGGCGAGGCCGACTTGCGCGCCGAGCGGCGTGCAACAGGAGCTGAACAATCGGACCATGATCCAAGAAGTCCATGCGGTTTGTCGCGCAGCGACACGTTAGTAAGCGCGAAAAGCTATTCGCCCGACCACGCGGCGAATAGCGCTGCGGCAGAGCAACAGGAAGTAGCCATATTCCGAAATGTGAAAGCGGTTTGTCGCGCAGCGACCCTCAAGGGAAGCTCGGAAAGCTATTCGCCCGACCACGCGGCGAATAGCGCTGCGGCAGGGCAGCAGGAAGTAGCCATATTCTGAAATGTGAAAGCGGTTTGTCGCGCAGCGACCACAAAGTAAGCCCCGCCTTGCGAGCGGGGCTTTTGTCAGGAGCGACAAATTTGAGTTGAGCTTGGTGCTTAGCTATCAGTTTCTAGTTATCCACCGTAGGGCATGCCGCCGTGATCGCCACCGCCGGAGCCAGACTTCTTGTCTTCCGGCAGGTCAGAAACCAGAGCTTCAGTGGTCAGCATGAGCGCTGCGATGGAAGCAGCGTTCTGCAACGCGGTACGGGTAACCTTGGTCGGGTCGATCACGCCGGCCTTGACCAGGTCTTCGAACTTGTCCGTCTGGGCGTTGTAGCCAAAGTTGTTGTCTTTGGAATCACGGATCTTGCCCACCACAATGGCGCCTTCTTCACCTGAGTTGATTACGATCTGGCGGAGAGGCTCTTCCAGTGCGCGGCGGACGATTTCCATGCCGGTTTCCTCATCGTCATTCTTGAACTTGAGGTCGGCCAGAGCAGCCGCGCAACGGACCAGTGCCACGCCGCCGCCCGGGACAATGCCTTCTTCCACGGCTGCGCGCGTCGCATGCATCGCGTCTTCCACGCGGGCTTTCTTTTCCTTCATTTCGGTTTCAGTGGCCGCACCCACGCGGATCACCGCAACGCCGCCCACGATCTTGGCCAACCGCTCTTGCAGTTTTTCGCGGTCATAATCGCTGGTGGCTTTGTCCATCTGGCCGCGGATTTCTTTTACGCGGCCTTCAATCTCGGCGCTTTTGCCTTTGCCTTCCACCACGGTGCAGTTGTCCTTGTCGATGGTGATCTTCTTGGCCCGGCCCAGGTCAGTGATCTGGATGCCTTCCAGCTTCAAGCCCAGGTCTTCCGTGATGGCCTTGCCACCGGTCAGGATTGCGATGTCTTGCAGCATGGCTTTGCGGCGATCGCCGAAGCCCGGGGCCTTCACCGCGCACACCTGGATGGTTCCGCGCAGCTTGTTGACCACGAGGGTAGCCAGCGCTTCGCCGTCCACGTCTTCTGCAATGATCAGCAGAGGACGACCGGCTTTGGCCACCTGTTCCAGCAAGGGAAGCAGGTCCTTCATGGTGCTGATTTTCTTTTCGTTGATCAGGATCAGAGCGTCGTCCAGAACGGCTTCCATGCGCTCCGGATCGG
The DNA here is from genome assembly GCA_025357215.1 of Acidobacteriaceae bacterium. Classification (GTDB taxonomy): domain Bacteria; phylum Acidobacteriota; class Terriglobia; order Terriglobales; family Acidobacteriaceae; genus Angelobacter. Next base: position 12,782 of record JANXPR010000582.1, read on the forward strand.
TCACGAAGTACGGCGAGAGGTAACCACGGTCAAACTGCATGCCTTCCACAACGTCCAGGCTGGTTTCCATGGTGCGGGATTCTTCCACCGTGATCACGCCGTCTTTGCCGACTTTCTTCATGGCTTCAGCAATGATCTTGCCGATGGTTTCGTCGTTGTTGGCGGAAATAGTGCCCACCTGGGCAATCATGTCGCCGCTGACCGGCTTGGAGAGTGTGTCCAGATAACCCTTGGTCCGCTCGCCGTCTTTGTTCATCACGCCGCAGATGGTGTTGACTGCGCGTTCAATGCCACGCTTCAGGGCCATTGGGTTTGCGCCGGCAGCTACCGTCTTTACTCCGTCACGATAGATGGCCTGGGCCAGTACGGTTGCGGTGGTGGTGCCGTCGCCGGCCACGTCGCTGGTTTTGCTGGCGACTTCACGCACCATCTGGGCGCCCATGTTTTCCAGGCTGTCTCCCAGTTCAATTTCCTTGGCCACCGTCACACCGTCTTTGGTGATGATCGGAGAACCGAATTTCTTGTTGATGACCACATTGCGGCCCTTGGGACCCAGCGTTACCTTCACGGCATCGGCCAGAACGTTTACGCCGCGCAGGATCGCCTGCCGCGACTCTTCACCGTGCACAATAATTTTTGCCATTGCGAATTTCTCCTATCAGGTCTCATCCGCGAATTTCGCGGGAATATTGTTTATCGAGAATGTCGACTTCGTCGTTTTCAATCTGAAGCAACTGGCGGCTAGCAACTGGCACAACCATGCAAAGGCTAGTTGCTATTTGCTAGTTGCTATTTGCTTGTTCTTACCGACGAGCTCCGGCTTTTTCTGCCTTGTCGGCATGCTTGGCGGCGGCGCCAGTCAGAATCCCGTAGACTTCTTCTTCTTTCAGGATCAGGAATTCTTCGCCATCAATTTTGATTTCAGATCCGGCATATTTGCCGAACAGGACGCGGTCGCCCTCTTTCACGGTCATGGGGACGTGCTGGCCTTTGTCGTAACGGCCGGTACCCACGGCTACAACGACGCCCTCCTGGGGTTTTTCTTTAGCGGTGTCAGGAATGATGATGCCGCCACGTACGCTTTCCGTTTCATTGATTCGGCGTACCAGTACGCGCTCTCCTAGTGGAGTGAGCTTTGCCATTTGAATTGCTCCTTTCAGACTTGTCTGAATATGTTGGATTTACTAGAGCTTACGGGGATAATTTGACTAACCTTGCTAGCACTCTTGCCCATCGAGTGCTAAGTATAAGCAAAACACTTGAGGTTTGTCAACGGGTGCCTGGCAAAAATGTGAGTACAGATGACTAAGGTCTTAGAGTAATTTCGTTAAACATTGGGCAGCTAACTTACTAATAAGCCTATACTTAGTAAATCCTAAAAGAGAAAGATTCCTATGCTGACCGCCATCTTCACGCAGAGTTTGCCTGCGTCAGGTCGGCTTGTGAGCGGAGTGGGACGACAATTCCCGGGAAATTTTCCGGGTCAGGGACTGTTTCCAGGCTGGCGTCCACAGCTTACGCTTGCCCAGGTAGGCTTCCATAAAGCTCAAGGAATCGCCAGACCCTGCGCGCCCACTGTCTGCGGTGATCATTTTGCATTCGATCAAGGTTGGTCCATGGCCTTCGCGCGCGCGCCGGATCGATTCCTGGGCCACGCGGAAGACTCCTACTACGTCGTGTCCGTCCACCGTGATGCCGGGAAGGCCGAAGCTGTTTGCTTTGTGGCGCATGGTGGGCTGGTCTGGAGAAGTACAGATCGCAAACACGATTGGCAGCCGATGCGCTCCCGCATAGCTCACTGCTTCGTGCCAGAAATCGGGCGACGCCGGGTCTTCGTCCACCACGGCCAGCACCACAGCTTGTTTCTTTTGCATCTTGAAGGCAAGCGCGGCCCGGGCGGCAGCATGAAGTTGGGCTGCGGAATGGGTTTCAGAATCGGAATGGGTTTCAGAATCATGGGTTTCAGAATAAAGATGGCCGCCAGGCTGGAGATGTTCCGCGGAGTCAGCTTCGGGAGCAGCGTGATTTCCAATCAGGTGAGTCAAAATCAGTTCTGCCGGAGATCCCAGGATGTGGCTGGCTAGAAACAAACTGGGCGAAGGCGCAACCAAGTCCGCCGGCAACAAATGCAATACTGTGCCAACGATGGCAGCTTCGCGTCCAACCGGTGTAACCGATCGCTGCGGAATTTTACCTTGCTGCGTGAGTGTGCTGAGTTTTTCGCCCAGAAGACGGCATTGCAGCAACGCTGCATAAAGGGCCTTGAGTTTGGTGGCGTCAAGCACGGGAGTGTTCGTGTCTTCTGCTGCCACCTTGGCCGGCTTGCGCTTGGCAGCTTTTGACTTTGCTTTGACCGGCTTCCGCCGGTTGCTTTTCCCACGCACCATTCGTCCGTCACCTCGTCAGCGATCCACGTTACATCAAAGCCTTCGCGATTCGCAAAGCGCGGGACGTTCATCGCGCTTAGTGATAAGCCCACGCTCCCAACACGAAACATCGTTTTGATCGATTGCAACAGGTAAAATCTTCTTTGAGCAAGTTGTCTTCCAATGGTGAGTTGAGATTTCAACAGCGCGGTGAAAAACAGTGTGGAAAAGTTAGCTGTTACTTCAGTAAGCACGCGCAAAGCTGTGTGTTTTTACTCTTTGCACTGGATCATGTGCGCAATATTAAATATTTGTGAAACATTTGGCAGAGCTTGGGCATCGTCGCGTGTAAGAGTTGAAGTTGCAACGAACGCAGCGGAGCGACAAGAAGAATGAAACTTCGCATCGATAAAATCCTGGTAGAGCGCGGACTGGTCGCCTCGCGGGAACGCGCGCAGGCCATGCTGCTGGCCGGACGCGTCCTGGTCAATGGACAGAAAGTCCTAAAAGCCGGAACGGCCTTTGACCCTGATGCCGAAATCCGTTTGCTTGGTGAAGACCTCAAGTACGTTTCGCGCGGCGGTCTCAAGCTGGAAGCAGCTCTTCAGCATTGGAACGTTGATCTCACCGGTCGAACCTGCGTGGATGTGGGCACGTCTACCGGCGGCTTCACCGATTGCATGTTGCAGCACGGCGCCGCTGAAGTGATTTGCGTGGACACCGGCTATGGACAAATCGCGGCCAAATTACGTTCCGATCCGCGTGTGAAGCTGCTCGAAAACACTAACGCGCGTTATCTCACTTCGGATCAGGTGCGGGCGGCGAGCCCCACGGCGCGCGTGAGCCTTATCGCCGTGGACGTATCGTTTATCTCTGTTACACTCATCCTCCCAGCGGTGCTGGCATCAGTTTTTGCGCAGGATAAAGCGGACCAACGCGAGCTGGTCGTGCTCATCAAGCCGCAGTTTGAAGTCGGCCGCGAACGAGTTGGCAAAGGCGGTATTGTGCGCGACGAAGAAGCGCGCAAGGACGCCGTCAAGAAAGTTTGCAGCTCGGTAACCGACTTAAATGGCCGGAATGTGGACGTGATCGATTCGCCGATCCTCGGCATGGAAGGCAATCACGAGTATCTGCTGCACGTGGAATTTTCATGAAACGCGCATCACTCATCTCGAAGGAAGGTAAGCCGGAGCTGGAGAAAGTCGTCCGTGAAGTTACCGGATGGCTGCGCGACCACGGGTATTCCGTAACCGTGGACAAGATTGCGCACCGCTTCTGTCCGGAGTTTGAACTCGTTGACCGCGAACAACTGGAAGAAGCCAAACCGGCTTTCGTCGTCGTGCTCGGCGGCGATGGCACGCTCCTCTCCACGGCCCGCAGCGTCGCCGCCTCCGGAATCCCAATTCTGGGAGTGAACCTGGGATCGCTAGGGTTCCTCACTGAAATCAAGCAGGACGAAATCAGCACTACCTTGGCCGCCATTGATGCTGGGCATTACGAGCTGAGCCTCCGCTGCATGTTGCATTGCGAGGTCCAGCGCGGCTCGCAAGTGGTGGCCGCCTATGACGCGCTCAACGACGTGGTCCTAAACCAAAGCGCCGTCGCCCGCATTACAGATTTTGACGTGAAAGTAAACGGCGTTTTTGTTTCCAATTACAAAGCCGACGGGCTGATCATTGCCACGCCCACCGGATCGACGGCTTATTCGCTGGCTGCTGGCGGTCCTATTTTGGTTCCGGATGTTCCGGGCTTCGTCATTACGCCCGTAGCTTCCCATGCACTGACGAATCGCCCACTGGTCGTGCAGGACACGGCCATCATTGAAATCGGCGTAGCGGTGACTCGCGACCAGGCCTTCCTCACCGTGGATGGTCAGCAGGGAATCCCCCTGGAAGAAGCCGACGTCATCCGTTGCCACAAATCAGAATTCAGCGTAAAGCTGTTCAAGTTTCCCGGACGTTCGTTCTTCAACGTGCTGCGGACGAAACTTAAGTGGGGCGAGAGATAGTAAAGATAGAAGATAAAAAACAAGCCTATGCGAATCTGGTCAACGACAAAGCTGGTCTTCGTTTTTTGCGGCATAACGTTTTTGTCCAGTCTGGCGTTGTTGGCGCAAAAGCCGGCTGCCGACCTGATCGTTACCAACGCAAGAATCTGGACTGTCGACAAAGCGCATCCTCAGGCCGAAGCGTTGGCGGTACTCGGCGATCGCATTGTTGCCGTCGGCAAGACTGCCGAGATCGACGCATGGCGTGGTCCTCATACC
>JANXPR010000590.1 GCA_025357215.1 Acidobacteriaceae bacterium
ACCAACTCTTGCGCTGCCTGCTCGACCTTTAAGTCGGTGTAACATCGGTTGGGTAACCCGGTTAGAAAGTCGCGATAGGCAAGCTTCTCCAGTTCTTTCACTCTGCGATCAGTGCCGCCGGCTCGCTTCAGGTCAGTAAAAATTTCGGCGGCGCCAATGACCTGCCCAGTATTGTCCACGATAGGGACCACGCGCACGGAGACCGGCACGCGATGCCCATCCTTGTGCCGGAGATAAAGCTCGCTGGCAGTGGATTCGGCGCTTGTAAGAGTCGCGGTAAGAGGACACTGGCATGCGCACCTTCCGCAACCGGTGTCGTCCACATGGGCCAGAAAGTTGTCGCAGCAAAGCCGGCCAACGATCTCCTCCGAGGTGTAACCGCTCAGTTTCTGGGCGGCGCTGTTCCAATATGTAATCCGGCGCTCGGTATCCACGAGGTAAACACCGTCGAAAAGGCTCTCCAGTAACATCAGGCCAAACGACGGATGGATGTTCGCGTTTCCGAACAAAACAGACATGCTTTTGGAATTTTCTTTCAACTAACTACCTCAACTTGCAACCTCAATTTGCAACCTCAACAAATTGGAACGGAGAGTAGCAAGTCTCACATCTGGTGTGATGTGACGGCCATCACGGAATGCGCAAAGAAGTTTCTTATTAAGCAAGATGAAACTCTCAGGCGAGATGAGGATCTTCTAACACGTCAAGGACGGCGTCAAATTCAGCGTGCGGAGCTCGCCAGGTCCAATTCCTCAGCGCGGCGCGCATACCCCTCAATCTGGCGCTTTGGAGTCGCGGCAAAATGCTCAGCCAATTTCTTTACGTATTCGCGCATGGGCGTGTACACCAATCCTAGTTCCCTTTTGCCGCGCGCATTGTCCAGAGATGACATCCACGATCCGCTGAACGGCGAACAGTCGCGCAGAATCCGCAATTCATTGAGCCGTTCGCGAGGTACACGCGCCAACTTGAGCGGCACGCCCGCGGCGTCGGCAAGCATCTGTAGGAATTCTTCCAGCGTTACGGTTTCGTCCTGCCCGACGTTATAAGCTTGGCCTTTGCCCAGTTCGCTTTGCGTTAACCGCAGAATTGCCTGGACCACATCTTCGCCATAAACGTGACGCACCGGCAGGCCGGCATCATCAGGAATAACGATTGGGCCGCCGTCCTGCAGGCGCAGCCAGTATCCGTAAATGCGATCGTAGCTATCGCGCTCGCTGTTCACCATGGGCAGACGCAGGCTGGTATAAGGAAAGTTCTGAACGCGCCATGCCTTGCCGAAAATATCTTCCGCCAGGCGTTTGTCATGTCCGTAGAGCCAGTTGGGATAGTCAATTTCGTTTGACTTAGGCGGCTCGGCCATCACTGGGCCAAAATAGTCTTCTTCCCGGAACGGTCTCTGCGGCCCGACTCTCACCAGGTAAACCTGGCCAGTGCTCAGAAAAATGTAACGCCCGGCATTGGAGCCAAAGATTTCCACGGCTGCCTCCGCTTCCGGAGCGGTATACAACGTCGTATCGATCACGACATCAAAGCTTCGGTCGCCGACCAGTCGCCGCAACTGCGCAGGATCATTGCGGTCGCCCCGCAAACGTTCGACATCTTGCGGAAGATCGTCCGGCGTGATCCCGCGATTGAAAACGGCAACGTTGTATCCCTGGTCCAACAGCGCGCGGACAATCGACGGTCCGAGATTTCTTGTTCCACCAATAATGAGAGCGTTCATGAACATGTCCTCGTTCGCTGTTGTGGATCGCTTATCGCCCAATCGTTGCAAAGAATTCGTTGTTGCCGGTCCGCAGATCTTTTCCGTACGAGAACACCACGCCCACGCCCAGCACGCGGACCTTGGCCTGCGCGCCGGCGTCCACCAGTAGTTTCCGCTGCGTTAATAGAGGATCGGGGTCGGTAATTCTGCCGGTGTCCACGAACGGCCCGAGCTTTACCGCGATCACGCCGTTCGAATAGATGTTTTTGTCCGTCTCCCAGTTGCTCAAGACATAGTCGCGACCGAGCGGCGCACTGCCCTTGCGTCCGCGGCGCGTGCCCACGTGAGCACGCATCAGCAAGTCATTGTCAGCGCCTAGTCCCAGCATGAACAATTCGTCGAAAGGCACGTCGCCAAAAGTCTTGCCACCGCGCACCGTCCATTGCGTTTCGTAATCGTCCCCTTTTACTTCCGGCAGCCAGTGAAAGTTGAAAGAGCCTTGAAGTTTTTCAAAAGATTCCGCCGGAGCGGACCACACGCGTCCTGCCTGAGAATTCAAGCCGGTTGAAATAAAGATGCGCCGCTCGGCTGACCGCCAAATCTGATAGTCAACGGTTGCTCGCTGCTTCACCTGATATCCGGCAGCCAGCATTTGCGGCGTAAGCACTCCGCCTGGGACGCTTCCCTGTACAACATTGCGGAAGTCGCGATGCGAAACATCCACACCCAGCGTCCATCGCCAGCGCCAGCCGACAACGCGGCGAATCTCCGCAAGATACTCTTCGTGACGAAGATTCAAGGATTCCAGAATCGGGGCGGGGCCGGTGAACCCATTGCGGATGTCCCAGTTCTCATTGCGGACCTCCGCGCTCAAGCGATATCGCCAACGCGGATCGCCCGTGCCATGCCAGCCCAGCGGACCGGAAAGCGCAATGCGGGCGCGGCGCTTGTCCGAGTCCCAGCGGAACGCGGAGACGATATTCGTGGCCGATCCGTGCAGGTTGTAATACTCCGGCGTGATTTCCTGGTTGGGCAGGCCGCTGAATGTGCGCAGCAATGCTTCGAATTTGGTATTTCCGAATCCGTTCAGTTCACGCGCCCGCACTACGCCGTCAAACTTGCCACCATCCACTGAAACCAGGTCCAGCCGGTAGTTGGGGAAGATTCCCAGATTCCGCACGCGTGCTTCGCTGGTCCGCAATTGTTCCAGAGTAAGAACGCTGGCGGGCGAAAATGCCAACGCGTGATCCAGGAGCGCCGGACGAATACGAAGTTTAGGCTCGTTGCGCACCGCGGAAATCGTGGGACGCGGTTGTGGCAAACGGTTCCAGAACTTTACCGCCGCTTCCACGTTGCCCTGCACGTAGTAGATAGTTGCGAGAAAATCGTTGGCGTACTCGGCGTCAACATTGGCTGCTTTGGGATCGTAAGCCAGCACTTGCCGCAAATGAGCCGCCGCCGCACCGTATCTCTTCTGCTTAAACTCCACGCCGGCTGCTTCGCTCAGGAAACGTTTGTCATGCGGCTGAAGATGGCTGCCTTGCAATAGCGTGCGCCGCGCGTCTTCCAACCGTCCGATGTTGGCCAGAGCGATTCCGTATTGGAAGTCTTCTTCAGCCGTACGCTGCGGGACTTTTTCCAGCAACTGGACCAATTCTGGCCAGCGTTCCGCGGCAAAAAGCTGCTGGGCTGTCGGCGCTGCCTGTGGGTGTCCGATGAGCGGAACACAAGCCATGACCAAAAACAGAACTATGAATTTGAATTGGGCCCGGATTTCGAAGTCCTTGAGTGGCGGATGCCGATGGTTATTCTAATTGGTGGTCGTGCCTTTACAGTGACACGTGTCACCGGGCCGCCCGGAACCGGGCTAGAATGCTGCGTATGCATTCGAACGGAAGGTTCATTCGAACCGACAAACGGTTCTTGAGCTGGCAGCCGGCACTGGCAGCGACGGCAATGCTTTGCATAATACTTGTCGGGTGCGCGGCCTCGGGCGCGCAAACAGCGTCTTCGCAAACGGCCTCTTCGCAAACCACATCCCCACAAACTACGCCTCCACAAACGACAGCGCCAAAAGCGCCCCAGGCGATCGACCAAAAGCTACCTGTCGATCCGACCAAGAAGCCGCGGCTCGGACCGGAAGAGATTGCCGCCATCAAGGTCCAGAACGCCCGGGCCGCCAAGATGAATGAGATCATTGCGCGCGTGAACACCGCGATGGAAGCCAAGGACTGGGGCGTGGTGGAAACCGGTAGCCGACAACTGCTGGAGATGGAGCCCGGCAAATACTCGTATTATTCAATGCTGGGCGCCGCGCTGCTCAATTTGGAAAAATGCGATGAAGGGTTGACCGTCCTGGACAAAGGTATTCAATTGGCCCAGGACGTAACCGCGCCTGAAGATGCCGAGGCCAAGGCCAAAGCAACCACGTCGCTGATGCTCGGCTATCAGGGACATTGTTATCTTAAGCAGAAGAAGTCTGAAGAAGCTGTGACTGCTTTCACCAAAGCAGAGCTGCTTGATCCCCAGCCGGGCATAGTGAACTTCAATTTATGCGCCACCTACTACAACATGATGGTCTACGAAAAAAAGACGCTCGATCGTGAGCGTTTAAAGGCCGCGGTCGCGTCCTGTAATAAGTCCATCGACGCCGATTCTTCAAGAGCGCCGGCGTATTTCATCAAGGGCGCGTTCCTTATCGCCCAGACTGCTGACCATCACGGAAACGTAACGTTTCCGCCCGAGGCAATCGTCGCGATCAAGAAATACCTGGAACTGGACTCCAAGGGCCTGTACGTCCCAAGCGCCAAGGCGCTGCTGGAAAGCGCAGGCGAGAAAGTGGAAAAAACGAAATAGCTAGACTTCTGACGGCGTTGTCTTTTCCAACGCAAACTCTCCACTTGCCGCGCGAACACGTGAATGCCCGCGCGGCGCGGGAGAAGCTCACTGCTAGTTAGAAACCATGGTGTGGGTAGCCAGGTCCACCGTTACCATGTCAAACCGTGATTGCGGAAGGCTGGAAGCGCCGGCCTGATGGAAACCGATTCGTAACTGTTGAGCGTCCACGCTGATGCGCAGATAGCCGTAGTTGAAGCTATCGTGCTTTTCCAGCAGGACTCCCTTGGACTTTACGCCCGTCTTCTTGCCCTCAAGGTAACTTACGTCGATGCCGTTGCCCGGGTCCTGGGCAGGCTCGCCCTTTTTCGGACGAACCACCGGGTTCACGTTATGGCCACTATCGCCACAGACGATGAAAGGCACGTCGTACGGGTCCTTGGCGCCAAAATCAACGGTACGCGTGTAGCGCTGATAATTGTGCGCATGGCCAGAGAGAAACGCATGCGGATACACCCCTACCTGCTTACAGATCGAATCAATTTCAAAGAGCATCTCTGAGCTGCTGCTGTGGTTGCCGCCTGAACCGGAACTAGCCGGGGCGTAACTGTAGGGCGGATGATGGGTTGCCAGAAGCAGCGCGCCTTTGTAGTTCTCTTTCTTCACGCGTTGCAACTGGGCCGTCAGGTACTCGATCTGAAAGTTCGGCACCTTGGGGAATTTTCCTGACTGGTTGGAAATCACGCCCGGATCTTCAAGCGAGTTACTGAATAAACCGATGATGCGCACGAACGGCGCGTCCAGCGTGAAGTAAACGCCCGGCTGGGTCCCGGCGGTGCGATGGAGCGAGCCAGCTTCGGCGGTGATGTTGGGTTTGGCCGCGCACAGATTGCGGGCAAAGATTTTTAACGGTTCGCTGGCAGATTTGGTTCCGGGGACTATGAACGAATCATGATTGCCCGGAATGGCGAAGATAGGCGCCGGATAGTTGCGAAAGGGATCATAGAACTGGTCATACCAGTATTGCGATTCGCCAAAATTATAGACCAGGTCTCCCAGGTGGTAGAAAAACCGCGGACGGTCCGGGTCTGCCGCGCTGTGGCAATCCAGGGTGATCTGGTCCGCCACACTCAACTCGTGGGCAAGGTTTCGTTGGGCGGAAGCGCCGGAATCGCCGCCAGCATGAAAAACGATCTTTTTGGCAGATGTTATCTTTTCGATGGCGGCAGGTCCCGGCTTACCCAACGCGCTCTCCAACGAATAAAGATCGTCGGGCTTGCCGCGCATTTTGGTGAACGCGACCACGTCTTTGGTCAACAGGTTCTGGACCTGTTTGTAGAGCTGGGTGTCAGATGGATGGGCAATCTTGAATTGAACGGGGTCAGGGCTTGCGGTGGGCTCGTCAAAAATAGGCCCCGCCATGGGAGTACTTGCTTGTCTTGGCATACACGCTCCTAAGATTGAAAACCATTCGTGCTGGGCGAGGGGCCGCTCAGGTTAGAAGTTTGCTTTTAGCTGCGGTTCCTGGGGACGAACGGAACACACTGTTTGGGGCCGATGGACAACAGGGGGCTAGGCGACGATTATACTCGCGGCGCGGGCGCAGGTTGCGAACCTGGACGTGAATAAGTTCCTGATCTCTTCGAGACCTTGGGTCAAAAGAGCCTGGGATCAACTAGAGGGCGTAGTTACAAGCAACGAATCGCTAGCGCGACTTCAAGTATTCTTCCGCCGTCGGCAGGCCTTCGACTCTTCCCGCGAAGATTGCGGCGAATTCCTTGAGCAACTCGTCATGCAGCAAGCCGTTGCTGGCCATCACCTGAGCGCTATCGATGGTAAACGGACCGTTGGAGAAGTTGGTCACCTTGCCGCCGGCTTCCTGTGCGATCAGCACGCCCGCGGCGGTGTCCCAGGAGTTCAGGTTGAATTCCCAAAAGGCGTCGTAACGTCCGCAGGCCACGTAGCAAAGATCCAGCGCAGCCGAGCCCGCGCGCCGCACGCCGTGCGAACGCAACGTGAGCTGGTGATAGAAGTTGATGTTCGGGTTCTGATGGCGCTTCCTGCTGGGAAATCCGGTAGCGATGAGGCTTTCTTTCAGCAGTGGCGTTTGGGAAACATGGATCTGGTGGTTGTTCATACGCGCGCCCGCGCCCTTGGCCGCGCAAAACATCTCGTCGCGCGTGGGATCGTAAATCACGCCGGCGAAAAGTTCACCACGGAACTCCAGTCCGAGCGAAACACAGAATACCGGATAGCCGTGCGCGAAGTTGGTGGTGCCGTCAAGCGGATCGATGTACCAGCGATAGTCGCTGCCGGTTTCCGTGCGGCTGCCTTCTTCGCCAACGAGATCATGGTCCGGCCACTGCTTGCGGATGGCTTCGACAATAAGCTTTTCAGAAGCGCGGTCGGCCTTGGTGACCAAGTCGGCTTCGCCCTTGTATTCGATGGCGACTTTGCCGAAGAAGGACATGAGCAGGCCGCCGGCCTCGCGTGCCAGTTGCTGCATGGGAGCTAAAAAGTCCGCGGGAGCCTGGGACATCAGCGAGCGCGACGGCCGTTATCTTCAGCAATGAACATGATTTCGTGCTTGAAGATGAAGAGATTGGGGCCGTCTTCACGCGTGAGGCGAACCATGGCCACGTCGTAATACTCGATCCAGCCATTGAACGTTTCGCCGGAATGCAGTTTCACGGACACAGGTGTCTGTTTTTCACCCAGCGCTTTCAGGTATGCCGGCTCCATGCCGGTGTCGTCAGGGGGCGGAGTCTTGGCCGGTTTTTTAGCGGAAAATCCAGGTGCGGATGCGCGAAAAGCCATGCCGACATTGTAGCGCAAAAAAGCGCTCAGCACTCAGCCATCAGCGCTCAGCCCATAGGCGGTGACCTTGAGTAATCAACTTTGGGGCACCAAACTGAGCCAATCATCTGAACCACCCTGCTGCGGTTGCCGGGACCGCCCTGGCGTTGCGTATTTGCGGCCTACCGCGCGGGCGCGGTGTAGTATCCGGCGCGATGCCGCACCTGAAAGCTTTTACCTTCACCGTCTTTTTTGTCGAGTTGCACCTGAATGCGCCGGAATGGCGAGTCCGCCACCTGTCGGCTGGGATAGTATGCGATGAGATACTGCGTGCGTAGTTCGTCGCTAATCTTGCGGAACGCTTCGTCCAGTTGGTTGAGGCTGTCCGCGTAGTAGTATTTGCCGCCCGTATCGTGCGAGATCTGGATGAGGGCATGCTCGCCGCCGGTATTGCGTCCGGCGTCGGCGTCTACCGGTACAACAATAATGCTGTAGACGATGGCTTCAGCCTGCTCGGCACGCTTGAGAGCGCGGTTGTAGTCAGCATGGCTGGTGGTATCGCCACCGTCAGTGATCAGGACAAGCACTTTGCGGCCTTCCCGATCCATCAGCGCGTCGGACGCAAGAAAGATTGCGTCATATAGTGATGTTCCAGCGCCGACCTGCAACCGGTCAATACCCCGTTCAATGGCCTTGGTGTCAGAGGTAAACCGTGTAACCTGATCAACGTTCTCGGTAATCTGAAACAGTGACATGTGGTCCACGGGACGCAGAATGGAGCGCACGAACTTGCGCGCCGAAGAGACTTCCAGCGGTAGATCGCGTCGCGTGCTCTCACTAGTGTCCACGGCCAACACAATGCTGAGAGGCAATTCGGATTCGCGGCCAAAAACGCTGATGCTTTGCGCGACGCCGTCTTCCATCACGCGAAAATCTTCTTTCCCCAAATTGGCGATCGGCGCACCATGCGAGTCTGTGACCGTGGTAAACACGCTCACCAGACGCACGTTCACTTTGAATGTAGGTCCCTGATTCGGCGGCTTGGGAGTCTGGGAAACGTTGGGGCCGGGCGGAGGTGAGCTCGGCTTGGGCGCCGGCGTTGCGGCAGGCTGGGACAATGGCGGCAGCCGCCCTTCCTGGCCCTGAGCCAGACCGGCCAACAACAGTACACACCAAGTGAACTTGAACTGCTTGCGCACAGCTCCAGCTTTTTTAAATTCCATATGCAGAGGGATTCTAGAGAGCGTTAGATGCAAACTACGGCCAAAGGTTATTTGCTACCGCGAATTTCCTCGGGGAAAGGCTCGCCGTCAGCCCAGACAGCGCCGTCTTCAAAGTACTCCTTCTTCCAGATAGGAACGGTCTTTTTTAACGTGTCGATCAGCCAGCGGCAGGCCTCAAATGCCGCCACCCGGTGGGCCGACGCCACGCCAATCAGCACGCTGGTTTCGCCAATTTCCAGCCGTCCCATCCGGTGCACCAGCCGGACGTCGCGCACCTTAAAGCGCTCAAGTGACGCCTGAGCAAGCTTTTCCATCTCATTGATGGCCATCGACTCATAGGATTCGTAGTTCAAGTACAAAGTACGTCGCCCGCGGGTATTGTTGCGTACTACACCGTCAAAGAAGATGGCCGCACCGTCTTCCGGGGCTCCCAGTTCGGCCTTAACCAATTGCAGATCAATGGGTTCCCGGACAATGGAGCAATGGTCTGACCGCAGTTCCCTGACTTCTTCTGAAACTTGGTCAGACTTAGCCGTTTCTTTGGGGGCACGTTGCGGATCACCCTTGCCGCCGCTGACCGGAGGCAGCAAGCCGACTTCGTCGCCATCCTTAAGAGCTAAAGAGCTGGCCGCGTATTCCTGGTTGACGGAGCATGCGAGCGAATTGGCAAGCGACTGGAATTTGGAAAACTGCTGACTGTAATGGGACGTCACGGCACCCACCGTGGCTCCGGCGGGCAGATCCAGCAGGTCTTCACTTTGTCCGACGATGTCTTTGAGCTGCCCGAAGAGCAGCACCCGTATGCGCATGACGTATTAGCATACCGTAAGCGTGGTAATTTCATACCTCTGCGTCTGTTTTCGTAAACGGCAGGTAAATTCGCGGTTAAGTTTTGTTGACCATCAGTTTTTTTTGAACCAAAGAGCCTAGACTCACATCCAATCCTGTAACACAAAGCAACGCTTCATACGCAGTTACGCTTCATCCGGAGTCGGTCGTCGCAGCCACTCCGGAGTTTTTTTTGCGCGAAGCGGACGGGCGTCAAACAATTGCGTTTTTTTATTAGCGAGCTGCCTTATTGTGCGCCAGCGGTTATTGTTGCGCTCACTGTGCCTGATCCCCGCATCCCATTTTTCATTTTTCCGTGAAGCACATATTTGAACGTGTCGCCCACCGCCAGCGGACTCGTCAATTTGCTTTTTCCCAGCGCGCGCAGGAAGTCAGCCCGTGCAAAGCGCACCTCCAGAAATGGCGATGGATAAGGCTGTCCGCTTGAGTCAGACGTACGAATCTGGCACAGGGTTGGACGCAGTTTTCGGTCGAGGATGAGAGAAACACAGTCCACTTGATCCACGCCAAGCGCGTGGCTGTGGAGATCGGCAAGATTGCCGATGACTAGTTTCACCGTATCCCCACTCGAGGTTGCAGAACTTGCCAAGGCCACTTGAACATCTTTCAAAGCAAAAGATGATGGACCCAAAGTGGTGTTGGCAGCGCGTACAATGTTGACCTTGCCATCTGTTCCGACAGCGCCGCTGGGATCCTGATTTACAGTTTGGGCTAAAACAAAGTCCGCACCATTGTACTTGTAAATGTTAAACGTCCCGTCGTTATTGCGGCTCACCAATTCCATCACGCCATCGCCATCCAGATCCTCAAGCTCCGGATCAGACAGCGGACCAACAACCGAATGTAGTGATCTCCCTGTCCATGCAAAGTACTCTCTAAATATTGTATCGCCCGCAGATAGACGCGATTCCACTTCAAGTTCGGGGATACCGTCTCCATTGATATCTACCAACTGTATACTCAGTCCAAACCCCCCATGCAAACGTTTGTCTTCCTGTTCGCCCAGGAGTATCGGTCCATTTGGTTGATCCTTGAATACACGAAAATAGACGCCGTGTGCATCATTCTGCATGGAGTAATATGCAATTAAGTATTGGAATGCGCCGCTACCGTCCAGATCAGCTCGCGTATATTTGACAGTAACGGTGTCAGACAGACGCGCAGCAGCTTGCACAAGGCGGCTTGGCGGCTGCGCGAGCAACTGCGAGTCCAAAGGAGCCGTGGACTGTCCATCGCAAACGCTCTGCATGGCAGCCAGCGCGAAAATAGCTAAGCTATTTGCAAACAATCGTTTCATGATGCACTTCCTCCTGGCGCCGGAGTGGGAGCGGGAGTCGGACCGGGATCTAATGAAAATGGTTTAGGAACAAAAACAGGTACCTGCTGCAGAATGAGACAAGGATAGTCGAATGGAGTCGAACTGGCTCCAGGCGTATAACCGCTATTGCCACATTTGGCGAAAATTTCGTCAAAGTCCAGTTCCGGGGGGCCATTGAATTGCCTAAGCGCTGGTCCAAACTCAAACAAAAAGCTGTTTGAATCCGCGAAGTCGAGATCTTCTGATCCCCCCACTTCAACATATTTTGCGGCAAGATAACGCGAACCCAGATCAAGAGAAGTGAACGGATCCAGGAGTAAACTAGGCGGCAACCCAACCCCGCTTGCCTTGTACCCCATTTGAACGGCTGTGTCATACA
>JANXPR010000016.1 GCA_025357215.1 Acidobacteriaceae bacterium
CCAGCACCTGGCCCACGGCGGCTGTCAGTTTGCGCCAGGCGTCCTGTTCCACCTCAAGCTGTTTGTGTCCGCTGCGCGTGAGCTCGTAGAACTTGGCGCGCCGGTTGTTTTCTGATGCGCCCCATCGCGCCTTGATCCAGCCCCGGCGTTCCAAGCGGTGCAGCGCGGGATACAGTGATCCCTGCTGCACTTGCAGAACGTTGCTGGATATCTGTTGAATGCGCTCTGAAATGGCCCAACCATGCTGCGGTTCAAGAGCCACCGTTTTGAGGATAAGAAGGTCAAGCGTGCCTTGCGGCAGGTCGAGCCGTTGCATGGCCATCAGCTACCCTTTCACTTCGACAGGAAGGTAGCACGAGACTTGTAGAAGTGCAAGGGGAGTTTATTGCCGATCCACTACGACAAGCCGCTGTAGTGAGGTCCAATAAAAAAGCCCACCTTGCGGTGGGCCTTCTAAAAAACGACATCTGTGTGGCACCGCCGCCTTCGGCGGTGGAAAAACTTACCGGTTAGCCTGAGCAGCTGCGGCGCGTTGGGCCACAATCTTCTTGGCGTTTTCGGCCAGGTCTTTGGCTTTGGGCAACTGGGTTAGGGCTGCCAGTACTTGCGGATCGTTTTCCGCGCGCACTTTCAGTCCTTCTTCCTGTCCAAATTCGCTGATAAAGATTTCGGACTTAATGCTGGCGCGGATGAAGTCATTGCCTTCGACGAGGTCAGCTTCAGTGAACGGAATTTTCTGGGCTTCCAGGAACTTGCGGAAGTCTTGCATCATCGCGTCCGTCACTTCAAAGTTCTTGTCCGTGTGTTTGCCCTGCAAATAGTGGTGGGCGTAATTGAAGAACACGTACTTGAGCAGCAGGGAGTCCTCAAATTTTGTGGCTTTGAATGAGGCCACTTTGACGTCCGGCGTGATGCCGCCACCGCCGAACATGGTGCGTCCGCTGTCGGTGAGTTTAACTTCTTTGCCGGAAGAGTTGGCGTTGCTGTTCGGATTGTCTTCTTCCGCGCGGGCGTAATAGTAGTCGTAGAGTGAAACGCCGTTGTAATCGCGTTGAATCAGACGTCCGCTGGGCGTGTAGTACCTGGCGGTGGTCAGAGCGAGTCCAGTATTTTCAGACAGCGGATAGACGGTCTGGACCAGGCCTTTGCCGAAAGTGACTTCTCCGACGATCAAGCCGCGGTCGTGATCTTGAATTGCGCCAGAAACAATCTCCGCCGCGGAAGCCGTGCCGCGGTTGACCAGTACGACCAGGGGATAATCTTTGCCCCCGTTACCGCGGGCTGCTTTGTAGAGGCGTTCCGGTGAGCTGCGTCCGTGATGGGACACAATGACCTGGCCTTTTTTCAGGAACTTGTCAGCCACGCCCACGCCTTCGTTCAGCAAACCGCCGGGGTTGCCGCGCAGATCAAGTACCAAGCCTTTGAGTTCGCCAAAGCCGACCAGTGCGTCTTCCACTTCCTGCTCGGTGGTTTCGTTGAACGCCGTTACGTGCATGTAGCCGATGCCCGGCTTGACGAAGAATTTCAGGTCAACGCTGTTGCGCGGGATTTCGTCGCGCACCACGTTGAATTCCAGCGGCTTCTCGGCGCCTTCACGCAGAATGGAGATGTGAACGTTGGTCCCCTTGGGGCCTTTCAACTTTTCGGCAACTTCGCTCACGCTCAGGTTGTCCGTGGGAGATCCGTCCACGGCCATGATCACGTCACCAGGGCGCAGGCCAGCTTTGTATGCCGGAGTGCCGACGAACGGGGCGACGATGATGATCTTGTTGTTGCGCGGAGCAATCTGCATGCCTACGCCGTAGTACTTGCCGCTCTGTTCTTCACGCAGCAGGGAATAGGACTTGGGATCAAAGAAATTGGAGTGCGGATCAAGCACGTGGAGCATGCCGGGAATGGCGCCGTTGAAGATCGCCTTGTCAGGATTCACCGGCTCGGCATAATTCTGCTCGATCAGCGAATAGACTTCTGAGAACTGGCGAAGCCCGTCGCGGACATCAGTGTCTGACGCGCCGCCGGCATAGCCGTTGCTGCTGCGCTGGCTGTATCCAGCGCCGAGAAAACCACAAACAACAACTACGAGGAGAACGAACAATAGAGAATGGCGAGAACCACGAGGCATGAATCTTCCTTCACCGCTTAGCTTTTTTTGCCCGACTGCCGGGATACTGGGCCAAGTATAGCACCACTCTGAACCGTCTTTTGCCCGGTTTTCGGCCCTAATGGGCTTATTACCACGGTTCTGAGGGGTTCTACTGTGTCCAGCACTTTCGTACTCATTTGGACGCACGCCGTTGGGAAAGGATGCTTACTTTCGTGTCAGCAATTGGAAAACTTAATCAAAAACTGGTCTTCTTTCTAACCAATCTTGGAGTATCATGGGGTTTACTCACTTATGAACCTCGGCTTCCCAGAAATGATCTTCTTGGTAATCTTGGCGCTCATGCTTTTTGGGCCCAAGAAGCTACCAGAAATGGCGCGCACCATCGGCAAATTCATGGCCGAATTCAAGCGTGCCAGCAATGACTTCCAGAGCCAGATCCACGAAGAAATCCGCAAAATGGAACTGGATGAAGCTGATCCCACGAAACATATTGCCGCCGAAGTCGCGAAAGTGACCGGTGATGAAGACCTCTCCATCACCAGCGCGTTAAACCGCTTGACCGACCGCATTAAGAACCACATCCCGCAGGATTACGATGCCTGAGCTATTGGCTGACCCGGAAGAAAAACAAGCACAGAGAATAGAACGCGCGATGGGCTCCATGAGCCTGTTGCAACACTTGGAAGAACTGCGCAAACGCGTCATTTTCTCCGCAGCCTCGGTCGCCGTCGGTTTTGGCATAGCTTGGTGGAAGTGGGAACCGATTTTTGACGAGATGCAAAAGCCTGTCCAGGCGGCTTTAAAGAGCCACGGCTGGCCTCCGGAACTCGGCTATCTTGGCGCCACAGACGTTTTCAACATCGGGCTCAAGATCGGTCTGATCGCCGGCATTTTCCTGGCATGTCCTTTCCTGCTGTACCAGGTATGGTCTTTCATCTCTCCGGGACTCTATAAGAATGAAAAGAAGTTCCTGCTGCCGTTCTTGTTCATGGCCGTTGGACTGTTCGTGGGCGGCGGGCTGTTCGGTTTCAAGATTGTCTTTCCCGTAGCCCTTGATTTCCTGATAGGCCAGGGCGGCACCAAGTTGAAGCCCATGCTTACCATCACGGACTATACGGATCTGTTCCTGACGGTAATTCTGGGTATCGCGTTGACGTTTGAATTGCCCATCATCCTGGGATTTGCGGGCGCCATGGGAATCGTCAACGCAAAGTTTCTCTTCAAGCACATTCGTGGCGCGGTACTGATCTTTTTCGTTATCGCCGCCATCCTCACTCCCACCACTGACATCATGAACATGACGATCTATGCCGCGCCGATGGTTATCCTTTATATCGGGAGCATAGGCATTGTCTGGCTGGTCCATCCCAGAAATCGGCGCGAACGCGCTAAGAAGAAGAAAGACGAAGACAAGACAGAATAATTTAGACTCGTAAGCGAGTTTTTCCCCAGGAGAACCCGGCGTGAATGCTTGCCGTACTTGGTCTTCGCTTGCGGCCATCTGTCTGTCAGTTGTCTTAGTTAGCTGCGATCATAACCGCACGGCGGTAGCTTCCAATTCCAACGAGGCCACCGCGTCGGCAACTCAGCCTTCCGCACCCCTACAGTCGCCGGTCGCGCAAACCGTTGCCGCCCAGTCCGCAGGACCGGTCATGCATGTTGATTCCGCGCGCGCCTGGCAATATGTGAAAGACATTCTCGCGTTTGGTCCGCGTTGGGACGGCAGCAAGGGACAGGAGAAAGTTGGCGAGTACCTGCACACCCGCCTGAAGAGCGACCAGGTGGAAGACGATTCGTTCGTCGCGGAAACTCCAGCCGGCAAGATTCCCATGCGCAACATCGTGGCCAAGTTCCCGGGATCCAAAGACGGCATCATCGTTATGGGTTCGCATATTGACACCAACTATCCGCTGCGCAAGACCAGCTTTGCGGGCGCCAATGACGGTGCTGCAACTACGGCTTTGCTGTTGGCGCTTGGCGACCAACTACGCGGTAAAAAGCTGGAAGGCTACAGCGTGTGGCTGGCATTTTTTGATGGCGAAGAATCGATTCCGTCCGCTCGTCCCGGCGACCTGCGTTGGAGCGATCCCGACAGTCTCTACGGTAGCCGCCATCTCGCGCAAAAATGGCAACAAGATGGCAGCAACAAAAAGATAAAAGCCTTCTTCCTGCTGGACATGATCGGCGACAAGGACTTAAACGTTCAGCGCGACAGTAATTCCACGCCCTGGCTTGAAGACCTGGTCCTGCAAGCTTCGCAGCGTCTGGGATACCAATCGTATTTCTTTGGATTCACCACCACCATTTCTGGCGACGATCATCTTCCGTTCAAGGAATTCGGCGTCCCCGTGGCCGACATCATTGATCTGGATTACGGCTTTAACGGCGCGTTCCATCATTCGGTGGAAGACACCATCGACAAGATCAGTCCCAAGAGCCTTCAGGTGGTCGGTGATGTGGTTCTGGAAGCGATCCGGATGGTGAACGCGAAACCGTAAGTGGGCCAGCGGCAAACGCGACCGGGTAAAGTAGCGCGGGCCAAGTCATTCAATGAATATCTGGTTTTGGGTCCTATTCAACGCGGTGATTCTGGTTCTCCTGTTTCTTGACCTGGCGGTCTGGAACCGGGAAGGCGGTGTGCTTCCATTCAAAGCGGCGTTGCTCAGCAGCGCTTGCTGGATCGCGCTGGCTCTGGGGTTCGCCGTCTTTATTCATTGGTGGCTCGGCGCCACTAAAGCGCTGGAATTTGTAACCGGATATCTGGTGGAAGAAGCGCTCAGCGTCGATAACCTTTTTGTCTTCCTGTTGCTGTTTGCGTATTTCAAAGTTCCTCCAGAGCAGGAGAGGACCGTCCTGTTCTGGGGCATTCTCGGCGCTCTGATCATGCGCGGCGTCTTTATTGTCGCCGGCGTCGCCCTGGTTCATCGCTTCCATGTGATTATTTACGCCTTTGGCGCGTTCCTGGTGTACACCGGATTCCAACTCCTCCGCCAGGGCGGTGACGACGACCATGTGGATCCCTCCCGCAACTTTGCATTGCGCATTGCCCGCAAGTTGTTGCCGGTCACGGACAGTTATGAGGGCAAGAGTTTCTTTGTGAGGAAAGAAGGAAAGTCTTTCGCCACGCCGCTGTTTATCGTCCTGCTGGTCGTTGAGACCACGGACATTCTCTTCGCTACGGATTCCATCCCGGCCATCCTGGCCATCAGTCGCGATTCGTTCATTGTTTACACGTCGAACGTGTTTGCGATTCTCGGACTGCGGTCGATGTTCTTTGCGCTCTCCGGGATGATGAAGCTGTTCCACTACCTGAACTACGGGCTGGCGGTGATTCTGATGTTCATCGGCGCAAAGATGCTGCTGTCCGCCAGGTTTGAGATCCCGATTTGGGCAGCACTCAGCGTGATCGCCGGACTATTGGCGGCGTCAGTGATCGCTTCTGTTCTTTTACCGAATAAAAAAGAGCCTAGTTCGGGAGCTCGCTCGGAGTAAACGACATCAGCATGGCAACCTGGGCCGGCGTGAGCCGGTCGGATTGGCGGTAGTGCGGCCGCGGACGTTTCTTAGGCGGTTCAGCGGCAACAGCGTCGTCGCCGACAAGATTGATTTCGTTCAGCCCCCAGTAACGGGTGCGGGCGATAGCGTCCGGTTGGTTCAGGTAGCTATCTTCGGTTGCGGCGCTCAACGTGAGGGCCTTTTCGTAGGCGTCTTCGGGTGAATCGGCGA
>JANXPR010000093.1 GCA_025357215.1 Acidobacteriaceae bacterium
ATTGATGGCAACGGCAACGTTCCATTGTTCCAGGGCAAGATGCAGTGCGCCACTTGCCATGATCCGCATGCTGGTCCCAGCTCCGGAGAAAGCCTCTTCTTCAGGGCTTTCCCCAGCACTCCGGCCCAGACCTTGACCGGATCGTTCTGCGTGTATTGCCACTTGTAAGAAGCAAACGGAGGGGGCCAACGGGCCTCGCAACCACAACGCCCCCTCCGTTGTTTTTCCTTGACTCCTTATGACCACTGGCGCGCAAATTCGGAGAGCACTTCTGGCGCTGACGCTGGTCATGATCGTTGGTTCGCGCGCGCGCGCCCAATATCAGTATCCAGGGTATGACTATGAAAAGCCGCGCTGGCATGTAAACGGCTTTGCCGGATTCGATATTACCCACACCTCGCAGAGCACCACGCCTTCTGAAAACTCCACGGACCAGCTTTTTCCGCTGGGCGACATGAGGGTGAATACCGACGGGTTTATTCTTGATCCTCGCTTCCTGCATCTGAACGGCGGATTTGATTATCAAAAAGGAGCCAATCAGTCTGACCGTGGCAGCCTGGGCACCGGCGGCATGAACATCGCGGTGAGCAGCGTGTTTCTTCCCAAGAGCCACGTGCCTTTTCGCGCCACCTACACCAAGACGGACCACGGCGTTAGCGGTCTGGGGCTGGACCAGAATGACGACAACTCTCGTCTCGACCTTCAGTGGAGCATGTTGTTCCCCAGTTTGCCGCAATTGAATGTCTCCTTCCAGAAATACAACACCACGGTCCATGTGCCAACTTCGTTCGCTGACCGCAGCAGCGACGATCAGGCTATCAATGCCGGACTTTCCGATGCGTGGAAAGAATGGCGATGGGCGGGCAACTTCTCCATGGGCAGCGGAACCTCAACCGGAGTTTCGCAAATCAGCTTGAGCAGTCCCTTTGACAATTCCACGCGCGCCGGTTCTTTTCATCTGAACCGGGCTTTCTGGGACAACAAGGCAAGGCTTACTTTTGAAAACCGTGAAATCTGGCGCAAGGACCATCTAGGCGGAGACGGCACTAGCAGGAGCAGCGAGCTGACCAACACCGCCAACTTCAACGTCCAGGTTAGTGAGCACGTGTCGCTTGACGCCGGCTACGGTTTTTCGCAGGTGGATTTCCAGGGCGATCTTTTCGGAACCGCGCAGGGCGGGGGCGCGATCCAGGTTCTTTCGCTGGCTTCGAGCACTTCCAATTCCGGCAGTGGACGCGTGGACTACCATCCTCTGGATTGGTTGCGCTTCACTCAGGATGTGCGCACAACGCTTTCTTCACCTGTGACGGGAATTACCGAGAGCCGCACTTCGTTCACGGAGACCGCGTCGACCGTTTCCGCGAACCATCACTGGCGTGCACTGGACGCGATGGGCTCATACACCGGACGCTTTCAGCTGGCTGGAACAACCTTGGACCATGCGCCCGATTCATGGTCCAACAGTTTTAACGGGCGCGTTTCCTGGGGTGACGCGCGCTATGTCCGGGTGACCACCTTCGGCCAGGATACGCATTTGAACCTGGTGGAACAGATTGGCGGATTCACGGATGAAAAGCGGATCGGCATGGAAGCCGAAACTCATCGTTTGAAATATTTTCGTCTCCGCGCCAACGCTGACTACTCCAACATGGACCTGTTGAACATCAGCGGCAACACCCACACGAAGATGACTTCGTTTTCTCTGCAGGCCGATCAGCGACGCTATACCGTCACTTTTAACCGCTCCTTTATGGATGGCGCGGGAGCGTTGTTCCCAGAGGGACTGATTGACCGCACGTTCCTGGTGGTCCCGTTACCTATCAACGCTCTTCTGGCGACGCCCTTGCTCAACCGCTCCACGCATACTACGTCCGTTGGACTCATCGCCCGGCCGCGCCGCCGCCTGGAAGTGTCAGCGGTTTGGCGCTCAGAAGACACGCAATTGATCAATTCCAAACAGACTTTCAACATCGTCCAGGCAGACGCGCGTTATGGACTCGGCAAGTTCACTCTCGAAGGCGGTTACTCTCGCAATCTTAACGACGTGACTGTAATCACAGGACCTTCCGGCACGCGTTTGGCAATCTGGTACTTCCGCATCGGGCGGGATTTCAGGATTTTCTGAAAAAGACATTCTGAGAGGCGAAACAAGTTTTGACGACCTTCAACAAAACTCGAGCTTGGCATAGGTCGAACCTGGCCGTGATCACCGCAGCCGCTCTGGTTCTCGCCGCGGCGGTGGCAGCGTACTCCAAATCCACGCCGCCCGCGCCGACAGCGCCGGTCTCGCTGGGCGCGGTGGATTATCTGGGGCAGTTGCGCAAGCCTGCCGATGTGAAAGGCAAGCCCTCAGGATTCAAGCGGGTCGTCAACAAGATTCTGGGACTCGAAGACGACCAGCGCGCCATGGCGACACCGCACGGCGTCGCCGTGGATTCCAAAGGTCGCGTGTTGGTGGCTGATACCAAGGGCCAGGTCATCCACATGTTTGACGCCGCTGGTCGCAAATACAAGCAGATTCATCCGCCGGAATCCGATCCGTTTCTTTCACCCATCGCCATTGCTCTGGACAGCAAGGAACAGATTTACGTTACCGATTCCGGCCGGTCGAAGATCTTCGTTTTTCGCAACGACGGAAAATTTCTCCACACTCTTGGCGCTCTGGGGAAAAATGAAACCATTTTCAAGCGCTGCACCGGACTGGCGATTGATCGCAAGCGCGACGTGCTCTACGTGGTGGACACCGTGGCCCAGCGCATCGTGGTGCTTACCTCTGACGGCAAAGTGCTGGACCGCTTTGGTAAACGCGGAGATGGGCCGGCGGAATTCAACTATCCCACGCACATTGCCGTGGCGGCGGACGGAACGCTCTGGGTAGTTGATTCACTCAACTTCCGCATACAGCATTTGGATGCCTCCGGCAAGTTCATCGCCGTGTTTGGCGGACAAGGCGACCGCGCGGGCGAACTCGACAAACCAAAAGGAATCGTTGTCGATTCGCAAGGCCATGTGCTGGTGGTGGAAGGAAGATTTGATCGCGTCCAAGCCTATGACAGCGACGGGCATCTGCTTATGGCGTTTGGCAACACCGGCCGCCAGCCTGGTGAATTCTTTCTGCCCACGGGAATCGCCCTGGACAACGAAGGCAGGATTTATGTGGCTGACGGACAAAACGGCCGCGTGGAAATCTTTCGCTTGAAGCCCGAAGCCGGGTTGAAGCCTGACGCCGCAGGAGCCCGCTGAGTGCGCCGCGTTGCCATCTTCGCGTTGGGACTGCTGGTGGCGTTGGCCGCGAGCAAATTACCGCGCGCGCAGGTGAACAACAAAGCTTCCATCATCAACAGTAAACATGATTTCCGGGCGGGGTCTTCCGCGCAAGTTCGCTCCGCCAACAGCAATAACGCTTGCATCTTTTGCCACACACCGCACAATTCCGCGCCGGCCAACTATCTGTGGAACCACACACTCTCCACGCGCGACTTTCCCACATACAGCAGTAGCACGATGCAGTCCACGGTCACCGGAATCCTGCCACAAGATGTTTCCAAGCTCTGCCTGAGCTGCCATGACGGGACGATCGCGCTGGGCGACACGGTGAATGACGGCGCAATCTCGTTCGTCCAGGGAGACAATTACACGCTGCCCGCCAGTTCATCATCGAATCTTGCCGGTGATCAGACTTTTGCCAACGACCATCCGTTTGGATTCGTGCCACGTGTTGGTCCGGAGACGGTGAACCCTGGCGTGTCCGATGCCGTACGGCTAGACCGCAGCGGCAAGCTGCAGTGCACCAGCTGCCACGATCCGCATAAAGAAGATGCCGACCCCACCACGCGCAAGTTTCTAGTGAAAAACAACCAGGCTTCTGCTCTGTGCCTCACATGCCACCAGAAAATCGGCTGGGATGGTTCCGCGCACAGCCTCCCGCCCGATCTCACGGAAGATGTCCGCTACACGCAGACCCAGGGAGCGCACACCGGTTATACGGGCGTCCGTAACAACGGATGCGAAAGTTGCCATCGTCCGCATGCGCCGCAAGTAGCCCAGCGCCTGATCAAGAATATGGAAGAGAATGTTTGCTTCCAGTGTCATGACGCTTCGGTAGCTAATCGCAACATCAAGACGGAGTTCGTCGGAAAAACATATACGCACCCTGTAATGTTGACGCCGTCGTCGCACGATGCCGCGGAAAATCCCAACTCTGCCGCGCATCCCATGCCGGAAACATCCAGCGGGACGCTACGTCACGCCGAGTGCATGGACTGCCACAACTCGCACCAAGCGACCACTGCGGCGGCGCAACCACCTCTGGCCAGCGGGGCGTTGACCGGAGCGCAAGGCCAGTCCGCGGCCAATTCGTTCTTGCCCGCGGTGGCCAACGAATATGAAGTCTGCTTCAAATGCCATGGTGATAGCGCGAACAAGCCGCAGTTACTCGATAGCAGCACGGCGGGCGTTGGTTATGGACGAAATCCGCAGCGGCAATTCAATGCCGGCAACTTAAACGCCTTCAACACCAGGATGGAGTTCACGCAAGGGCTGTCGTTTCATCCCGTGACTAGGCCGCGCAATCTTTCCACGGTGGAAGTGCCCAGCCTGCGGACGAACATCATTGGCGCTGGCGGCGCGCCCATCACCGGGCGGCCGCTTTCCAGCGGCAGTCAGATTTACTGCACGGATTGTCATAACAACGATTCAGGTCGCAACCTGGGAACGTCCAGCATTGGCGCCAGCGGGCCGCATGGTTCGAACCTGCCGCACTTGCTGGAACGCGCCAACACTCTGGAACCAGCGCCGGCTGTCTCTGGCGGCGGCAACGGTACGGCATATTCGCCGGCCAACTATGCGCTGTGCGACAAGTGCCATGATGTCGCTAACAGCGTGCTCGCCGACCGCAGCTTTACCCGGCACAGTTCGCATGTACGCACGGACGGCGCTGCCTGTTCCACCTGTCACGATGCGCATTCATCGTCGACGCCCATGCTGATGAATTTTGATCGCAGCGTGGTGGCGGCCAATAGTTTGGGCGTCCTGCAGTTCACGCGTAGCAGTCCAGGACACGGTACGTGTTCTCTGCGCTGTCACGGTACTGACCATAACAATTTGGCGTACTGAAGAATTTATTGATTCAAGAGAGATTTAAACAGGCAAGGGAAGAGGCCATCATGAAAAAAGTCATACTCGTTGCAGTTGTCATAGTTTTGTTGGCGGCGGTTGCCGTGGCGTTGGTTGGAATCGCCGCGCCAGCTACAGTTGCAGCCGGAGCCGCGCAGCCGGCGTTCACCACTCGCTTGGAAGCCGGGCTGAAAGCGCGCTTGACCACAGGCAAGGCCGAATTGGACCGGGCGTT
The DNA here is from genome assembly GCA_025357215.1 of Acidobacteriaceae bacterium. Lineage (GTDB taxonomy): Bacteria > Acidobacteriota > Terriglobia > Terriglobales > Acidobacteriaceae > Angelobacter. Next base: position 5,351 of record JANXPR010000093.1, read on the forward strand.
TGCCGCCAAGAAGGAAATCAAGAGCTATCGCATGAAGACCCTGCTGCAACTGCATCCCGGACATCCGTTGGAAACGGTGGTGGAAGTTTCCTGTCCGGACCGTGAACGCTTCACCACGACCATTGGCGACCGCGCGTTCCACGCAGTGCGCATCGGCAACAAAGCATACGTCGAACAGAACGACGGCACTTGGACCGCCCAGGATACCGCGCCAACAGGTTGGGCTCCCTGTGGTGAGAACCCGGGTGAGCCTGCTCCGTGGGCGGTAATGAATGAAGGCCGCGATCCAACGGCTGTGCTGGCTAAGATCGGCGCGAACGCTGAGATCGTGCGAGGAAGCCTTACCGCCACGGCGAACGGCACCTGCCAGCAGTGGATCGTGAACCTGCAGATGCCCGCGATGCCCGGCGCCGGAGCAGCTGCACACAGCCATGGCAATAACGGACTCCGTTACACGTTGTGCGTTGATCCTGACCAGCACTTGCCCGTTTCCGTAACCATGGGCAACGGCGGCATGATCACCAGCTACTCCGACTGGAACCAGCCGGTAAACATTGAAGCGCCGAAGATGTAGACGAATTTCCTGAAAGACTCTTTGGGGCGGCAGCAACCCGAGTATGCGTGTCACCGCTTGATGCTACCGCCTTGCATGAGCGCTAAACGGGCCCGGTTTGTTCATCCCCAGATGCCGGCTGTGGGATCGTAGGCCTTTTCCTGGTCGGTGGTGGTCTTTGCCGGCTTGGCTTTCTTAATTTTCTTGTCCTGTTTCTTTTCGACCTGCGTCATGGTCTGGTCGTTGTTGGTGGTTTTTTCGTCGTTCAGTTGGGCGAAGCCGCTGACCGAGGCCGCCAGCAGCGCGATTGCGAAAGTGCGAAACAAAATTTTCATGTTCATCTCCGATACGTTTTTATTTTCGATTCAGGCTTCTTTACTAGTTGCCTTATGTGCCATGGGATTGCTGAGTTGCACGGAAGTTACAAGCTTTTTCTCCGCGGCGTACTGATTGTTTGCCACTAGCCAAAGTAGATTTCCTCTTGCGCCCAGCGCCATCACTCTTAAGAACCAACGCCAGGCGCTTTTATTCCAAGAAGCGGCAAAAATCCCCGCTTCAGCTACACTGGATTCCGGAGCGCGCATGCCAAAGTTTGATCTAAAGAAAACACAAGAAGTGGTGGACTTGTTTGAAGTGGACCGCGACAGCCGCGAAGAGGAGTGGCGGCAGAAATTCTACGCGGCCATCGTGGATGCCAGCATGGCCACGCCCAAGGACCAAGTGCTGCAAGGTCCGGACGGCTTTCCTTATTTCGTTCTGAACGCGCCGCCACCCAATGAAGGCTTTGAGACTTTCTGCGTGTCGCACATTTTGGATACTTGCCTAAAGGAAGGATTGGGAATCGTGGTGCAGCCTGAACCTGGTCCGCCGCAGTGGGTGTTCCCGTATGGGCTGCTGTGGTCGTTCAAGGAGTTCGGCGCCTTTGAGCTGGCCGAGCCAGACGAAAATGAAGATGGCGACGAACACGATCACGGGCATGATCACAAAGAAGAAGAAATGGACGCAGACGATGAGCCGGAAGGCGGCGAAAGCGTGTTGACCAGCCAGCCGAGCGCGAGTTTCTTTCCGGCCTACGCCCGCAAAGTGATCAAGGACTTTCTGCAAAAGCGAGTCGGATCTTCTGATTTACAAGTGATGATGGTGAATGACCCGCAGGACGATCCTCAGCAATCGCTATCGTTCAATATCTTTGCGGAAGACTTTCAGGATCAGCAACAGTTCAGCAACATCATGTACCGGCTTACGTGGTTTCTGCCCCGGCACTACGGTCTGGTTTCGATGAGCAAAGGTTCTGATTTGGCCAAATCTTTTCAGCCGCTCTAAACAGTGAGATCCCGGGCTGGTTGGCCCGGGACCCCACCATGAGTGAGCGATTTCATTGGGCTCTGGGTTTGGTTATCCCCAGATTCCGCGCAACACTTCATCGAACTGCTGCTCTTGCGTGGTGGGAGCGGGCTTTACCTGGTTCTTCATCTTCTTCTTGTGCTTGGCAGCGGTGCCGTTTTCATTGTCTTGTTTCGCGGTTTCGGTCGCCGCCGGCTGATTTGCCGCGTTCGCATCGTCATTGGAATGCTTGGACTTGTCTTTTTCACCGGCGAATGCCAGAGCGCTTCCCAAACATGCTATGAGGGCCAGAGTGGATAGTTTCGTTTTCATGGTTTGATCTCCTGTCGTTCTTAAACATCAGACATAGAGGTAACCAGGAGAGGGAAGTTTTATTCCCGAAGAAACGATTAGTTTTTGCGGATGCATGGGTACGCGCATAATGACGAAGGAAGGTGCGGCAGATGGCCTACGTGATAGTCGACAACAAGTTACTCGAAAAGGCGCGAAAGCTCGGTCATCACAGGACCAAGAAAGAAACGGTAGTCGCGGCTCTTGATGAATACATCAAACGCCGGCAGCAACAGGGCATCCTCAGTTTATTTGGGAAGATTGAATACCACACTGGATACGATTACCGGAACGAGCGCAAGAAAGAAAACTCTCGTGATGGGTTGTTACAGTCCTAGATACGCGGCCCGTACCATTTCGTTCTTGAGCAGGTTGGATGAAGTATCTTCGAGCAGCACGGTGCCAGTCTGGATGACATAGCCGCGATCGGCGATGCTGAGCCCGCTGACGACGTTCTGTTCCACGATCATCATGGTGATGCCAGTCTGGCGAACGGATTGAATCTTGTCGAAAACTTCGTCCACGATTTTCGGCGCGAGGCCGAGTGAAGGCTCGTCGAGGAGTAAGAGTTTTGGTTTCGCCATGAGTCCGCGAGCGATGGCCACCATCTGCTGTTCGCCGCCGGAAAGCGTCCCGGCAAGCTGGTTCATGCGTTCTCCCAGCCGGGGAAAGAGCGCGAGCTGCTCTTCCATGGATTGCTTCATGCTGGCCCGGGCACGGGAAGTATATGCGCCGAGCGAAAGATTTTCGCGGACGGTAAGAAAAGGGAAAACCTGGCGGCCTTCCGGCACGTGGCTGACGCCGCGCGCCACCATTCTGTGCGCGGGGACGCGGGAAACGTCCGCGCCTTCAAATTTCACCGAACCAGCGGCAGCCTGCTTCACGCCGGAGATCACTCGCAGCAACGTGGTTTTGCCGGCACCATTGGCGCCGATGAGCGCAACGATCTCTCCCGGCATTACCTTTAAAGTTATGCCGAACAGCGCCTGTAAGTCGCGATAGAAGGCCGTGACGCCGTCGACTTGCAGCAGGGGCGTGGCGGCACTCCCGACGGCAGTGCCGGTGTTGGCCGGATTGGGAGTGGTGGTGCTCAATGCGCCATCTCCTTATACTTTGCGCCGAGGTAGGCTTCAATCACCGCTGGATCCTTGACGACGTCGGCCGGCTTGCCTTCAGCGATTTTGGCCCCGTAGTCGAGAACCACGACGCGGTCGGCGATCTTCATCACAACTTGCATCACGTGTTCCACCCCGCCCACCACGCTTACGCCCCATTCGCGCAAACGCAAAAGCAGGTCCGCAAGAGCCAGAGCTTCACTGGTCGTCAGTCCGGAGACCACTTCGTCGAGCAAAATAAGTTTTGGTTTGGTCGCCAACGCACGCGCAATTTCCAGGCGTTTAAGCGCGGCCAGCGGAAGTCCGCGAGCTTCAAAGTCCTTGAGGTGCGACATCTGCAGGAAGTCCAGGATCTTTGATGCAGCGTCTTCGGCTTCGTGCAGGTGGCCGGTATGCATGAAGCATCCCAGCATCACGTTTTGCTGGACGGTTAAACTCGGCAACGGCTTCACGATCTGGAAGGTGCGTCCGATGCCCTTGCGGGCGGAAACGTGCGGCGCGCTGCGGGTGATGTCCTCTCCGCGGAAGAGGATCTGACCTTCTTCCGGATGCAGGAACCCGCTTACCAGGTTGAAGACGGTAGTTTTGCCGGCGCCGTTCGGTCCGATGACGAACAGGATTTCTCCCGAGTCCATGGTGAAAGAAACTTCTTTCACGGCGCGAAGACCGCCAAAGCGCTTGGAAACGTTGCGCAGTTCCAGAATTGTGCTCATGGCTAGTCGCCTCCCTGGGCTGGCGTGGCCGCGAGAGGCGCAACGCTGGCGGGAGGTTTGGTTTTTCTCTGGAACAATTGTTTCAGGCCGCCCACGATGCCTTCCGGCAAAACGAGCACGACGATCACAATCAAAATTCCGTACGTCAGCAGATGGCTTTCCTGGAATTTGTTCTTGAACAACTCGGACGCGGCAAGCAGCAAGACAGCACCCACGACCGGTCCCAGCAACGTTCCGGCGCCACCCAGCATGGTGATGATGGCGATCTGCACGGAGATTTCTCCGGAGAGCACGCTGTCCGGAACGATGAACTGGAACGCCGAGCCATAAAGTCCGCCGCCCAGCGCGGTCAGAAACGCGCTGGCCATGAGCGCACGCAGCTTGTAGTTGGCGGTATCGATGCCCACGGCCGCCGCGGTGTCTTCATCCTCGCGGATGGCCATGAGGTAATAGCCAAAGCGCGAACGTGACGTCCAGGCATTGACCAGGAAACTGACAAAGGCCAAAGCGACCGCGGAAAGATAAAACATTTTCCAGAATGCACCCGGCGGGAACAGCGCGGGTGTGCTCAGACCGATGGCGCCTCCTGCGGCGGGCAGGTTCGTCACGCTGAGGCGAAGCACTTCAGCGAAGGCGATGGTGGAAAGGGTGAAGTAGGGTCCACGCAAGCGGAAGACGATGGAGCCTATGATGGCGGCGAACCCGGTCGCGATCAGCGCGGAAAAAAGCACCGAGAGCCAGAGGGGCACATGATGTGCATAAAGCATGGCCATGCCGTACGCGCCCACACCGAAGTAGGCCACGTGTCCGAGAGAGAGTTGCCCGGCATAACCGCCGACTAAATTCCAGGCGAGTCCCAGCGCCGCGAAGAGCACGATGCGGAAGAAAACTTGTAAGACGTAATCATTGGGCAGAAACAGCGGCAAGCAGGCAAACACCGCAGTGACACCGAGCAGTGCGAAAATTCTCCAGCCACGTAAGGCGGTCATGCGCGTTGCCTTCCAAAGATTCCGCTAGGCTTCAATGACAACACCAGCAGGAAGAGGATGAAATCCACGGCTAGCGCCCATTGCTGACCAAGATAGGCACTGGTAATGCTTTCCGTCATGCCCAGTACCAGGCCGCCGATGGCCGCGCCTTCAATCGATCCCATGCCGCCGAGTACAACAATCACAAAAGCTTTTAGCGTGTAGTCTTCGCCCACGCTAGGGAAGAGGTAGAGCGCGGGGAGCAGGAGTCCGCCGGCAAGTCCCGCCATGGCGATGCCCAGCGCGAAACTGAAGCCCTGAATCATCGTAACGTTGATGCCCATCAGCGGCGCGACTTCGCGGTTCTGGGCGATGGCGCGAAGCGCTTGCCCGGTGCGGCTGCGGACCACGAACTGCTGCAGTCCAACGATGAACACTCCGGCAATCACGAACGAAAGCAACGCCGCGCGGTTCAGCGTGAAAGCCCCAAAGCTGAACGGCGGACGGTTCGTCAGGTCGATGATGGTCTGGTGATAGTCGGCGCCGAACTTGAGTTGCACGCTGTCGACCAGGATCAGCGCGATGCCCGTGGTCATGAGGATCTGCATGAAATCCGAGCGGTCACGAATCGGTTGGATCAAGGCCCGGTACACCAGATACCCAAAGACGAAGAGGAACAGCCCGCTGATAAGGAAGCCGATGTACGGATTGACCTGGAACTTATCAAAGAGCACCCAGCTAACGTACATGCCCACCATCAGGAACGCGCCGTGAGCAAAATTCACGATGCGCATGACGCCAAAGATCAGCGCCAGGCCCATGCCGATCAGCGCGTAGAGCGCGCCGGTAAGCAGGCCGTCCATGCAGGCTTGAATAAAGTCCGTTAGAAAGCGGGGCAAGCTGAGTGCTCCTTGTCGTTGTTTCTACGTGCGGCTTCTATTTGCGGTCCGCCCAGCGCGGCGCCGGGATCACCGGCTTCACGTCGGCCAGATTCGCAGGAAACACCACGTGATACTTGCCGCCCTGGACCTGAGTGATGAGCACGGTGTGCAGGTTCTGTCCATTATCAAACTTCACGGGACCGAACGCGCTGGTCTTCAGATTAAGGTTCTTGAGGGCGTCGCGAATCTTGGCGGCGTCGGTTCCCTTGGCGTTGGTGATGGCAATGGCCGCGGTCTGCAACGACTGGTAGGCCTGCATGGCGTGATACTGCGGATGCGAGTTGAAGCGCTTGAAGTATTCGGCGTCAAACTCTTTTGATCCGGGCCACGGAGCGTCCGGCAGCCACTGCGAAACCGAGAAAGTGAATTCGGCGTTTCTGCCCGCGCCTTTGGGCGTTGGAAATTCAGCGGCGGCAAATCCGGTCCCGGCGGACGTGTAGTACTTGGGGTTCAAATCCACTTCCATGGACTGGCGCATCAGCGTGGTGGCGTCCAGCAGGTAAGAGCCGAAATAAACCACGTCAGGATTTTTGTCTTTCACGCGGCGCAGCACGGCTTTGTAGTCCGGGGCCTTGGCTTCATATTCTTCCACTGCGACCACCTGCAATCCGGCGGCGGTGGCCTGTTCTTTCATGGCTTGCATATTGGCCTGGCCGAAGTTGGTCTTTTCATAAACGATGGCAATCGTTTTCGGCGAGCCGTTGTGCTTCAGGAATTCCAAAGTCGCGCGGGCGTAGTCATTGGCTCCGGCGCAAATGCGAAACACCCAGGGTGATTTGGAATCCATCACGTTGTCCGCGGTAGCCGTGGGGATGATCAGCGGGATCTGGTGCGTGGACACCGGATTGATAATGGCCTTGGTATTTTCGCTGGAGTACGCTCCCAGCAGCATCACTACGTGGTCCTGGTCCACCAGCTTGGAGACGCCTTGCACGGCCTGATCGGGTTTGCTCTGGTCGTCGTAGAAATCGAGCTCGACCTTCTTTCCCAGGACGCCGCCCTTGGCATTGATTTCATCGATGGCGATGGCATATCCGTTTTTGTGCGCTTCTCCAAAGGCCGCTTGACTGCCGGTAAGAGAAGTAATCACCCCGATCTTGATTGTGCCTTGTGCTGACGCCATGGGCGTAACGAGGCAAACAGCGCTGAACAATATAAGAATTGCTGCAATCAACCTGGTCCGCATACAGGCTCCTCCTGGAGGGTAAATATCGGTGTGTCACGCCATCGGGGGCCCCAGCGCACGGGGTTTTGCGTAACGGGGTGGAATTATACATATTGTGCGCAAGTATTTCTGCACGGATAACGCAGTGGGGAATGTGATGGGAGTCACGTTCCAATTTTATGGCGGAAATTGGGGTATCGCGAACTGGGGGCTAGTTGTTGCGCTTGGCGGCGTTCTTCACTACGCGCGCGCTGATCTCTTTGAAAACCGCGTCGTTGCGCAGCTTGTCAAAATCAGGAGCTTCCAGCATTTGAGGACTGTTAAAGCCCTGGTCGGCGGCCTTGGTGAGTTCTTCAAGAGCGAGTTTCGTTTCGCCCAAGTGGGCGCTGGCGGTGGCGGTAAGGCAGTGCGGCCACGCGGACTCCGGACGCAGAATTGCGGTTTCCTTGAACAAAGTGCGGGCGGTGAGAAAGTCTTTCTTCAGCATGTCATCGGACGCGGTTTCACGGGCGTAGGCAAAAGCGCCGGACATGCCGCGAGAGAGCGCGTCACGGCGCGCGGTGTCCTGCGTGGCATCACGGTCACGCCGGATGTCTTTTATCAGTGATTCCAACTCCTGATAAAGGATGCCTTCGGGCTTCTGGCGATCGATGAGGCCGTTGGTGATCACATTGATGCGCTCCGCAGTGCGGTCTTGCAGGTCGAGTAGAGCTTGTTCACTTTTGCGCGAACGCTTGAGATCGTCGGACGCGGCGAGCGCGTCCAGCGCGGTCTGGATTTCCTTTACGTCGCGTAGCGTGCGGAAATCGTTGATGATCTGGCGATAGGCGCGGAAGGCTGCGATGGCGCCGGTGGATTGCGTCGGGTAAGACGATTGCAATGCTTTGGCTGCGGCCACTTGCCGGTTGAATTCGCTTTCAACGAATTCTTTGTCGAGAGGTGCAGTGCCTTTGACCATAGCGCGAAGCTGCATCCAGGCCAGCGCTTCTTCTGCGACCGCCGGCGGCATCCAGCTGTGCGGTCCGGGAAAGAAGGCGATATGCGTGGCGGCGTGGCGGGCGTCCAGGGCATCCGTCAGGTGGATGATTTCGGAGAAATTGAAATCAAGCGTACCGGCGGTAAGAAACCAGTCGGCTGTTTCAGGTGGAGGAATCGGCACGCCCGAAGGCAGACCGGCGCCGCAGGAGATTACGCCCGCGATACAAGTCTTGCAGCCAATGGCCACGCCGCCTGCCACGCGCGAACCGCCGGAGAATCCGGTGGTGTACAAACGGCGCGGCTCAATCGCATAGCGCTTGCTGATGTCTCCCCACATCAGGCGGATGGCGGTGGAGGGATCTTCAAAATTGCGCGAGTTGTTGCTGCCGATAACCACGAAGCCGTATTTCTCCGCTGCTTCATGGAAGAGTTCCACGGGATATACGCCCTCTCCACCGGGATCAAAGGCCAGCAGCAATGGCCAGCGTTTCTGCGTGGAGTATTTTGACGGCAAGTAGAGCGCGTAAGAATACGATGCGTCCGCCAGGACCTTGACCGCCGGCTGGACCATGCCGAGCGGCATAGGAGAAACGACCGGCGTGGGCGACGGCGCTGGACTCTGCGCAGCGGTCGAGAAAAGAAGCGCCGCGGAGTAAAGGAGGCAAGCTGCGGCGCGGCGAAGAAGATTCATGGGCAATGGAAAACGCACGTCTGCTTAGACACCGGTCAGCGAGAATTGGATATCAACACGCGCGAGAAAAAATACCCTCACAAATCAATACATAAGGATCCATTAGTGTTTGATAACGATGACTGTCACGCCAGCGGCGGTTTCCAGATCTTTCTTGAACTCCGCATCGTCCCTTATATTGCCCAGATCGTAGACAACGTATATTTGCCGCCTGTATTTGGTTCCATACGCTCTTATGTCAGCGTTGATTTCATCTATTACGGCTTTCGATTGCTGAGGGCTTTTTAACAATTTTATCTCAAGGCTCAGATCCAATGGTACGAACACGAAGTCAGGTATTGATTCCTTTCCTGACGTTTTAACTCGGCCGGTTTCTCGGTCGTAGTCGATACCTTTGGAGAGCCCTCTCCCGAGGAGGAGTAATTCGAATGCATTTTGGACCTCAAGCTCTTTGTCTGGAGGAGAGAATAGGGCTTTGCGAAGGCTGCCTTGAATAAAATCCTTGAGCTTCTGTGTTTCATCTTCGGCGTAACCGATTTCATTTTCGAGAATTGACTTGAGAACGAGAGTATTCGAAAAGGCTAGATCGAACATCTCTTTCTGTTCGTAAGCGAGGGTGTCCATGTTGCCCTTTATTTTTGTCAGATCAAACCCGTCCATCAAAGAGACGTTGACGTTCATCTGGGCCGCCGCCTGTACGATCTGCATATATTTTCGTAAGAAAGTCTTGTAACTGCCGAACTTCCAGACGTCGTTCTCTCCGGAAGAGGACGCGCTGAGTCGCATTGCTTCAATCAGGGCGTTTGAAGAACCCAGCAATTGACGACATTTTTCTTTACGGTCCATATATTGAAAGTAAAGGGAAGATAAGGCGAATGCCGACTTTCCTGGCATCGGAACATTTCTTCGGATCAGCCTTTGCGATTTGAACTAGAACGCCTCGAGAATCTCTCGGAATAGGCGAGCTCGCTCGACACGCCTTGAGGGATCGGTTGTCTGTTTTGTCGAGAGTTCTTGGTAAGCTTTAACCCGTGCGGCCGCCTTCTTTCCTGGGCTGCTATTTCCGTCCAATACTTCGCCAAACTTCTCAAGTTTACTTCTCAGTTTACGTGCCCCGTATTCCTCGATTAGATCCTCGCGGGCGATGGTTGTGACCATGGTGTAGAAATGAGTTTGATCAGTTGCAAGCCGGCTTGCTCCCATGTTTGCTTTGCGATACAGGTCGTTCAAAAACTGAAAAGTAATACGAAGTTGTGGTAGTGTCCTAATTTGGCGGGATACGGCGGGAAGTCGCGGGAGATGGCGGGGCAGCAGTGGATTAGCCCTAATTTGGGCAATAAATTACTTGGCTCGACCATTTGCGGGGGTGTACGATGACCCGTTCGGCCCGTTCTCTTCCGCAGTATTGGGGGCCGTGGTTTGTACCCGCCGGAGAAGGGTCAGTGAAGAAAACTAATCTCAGTATTTTCTATCATCTGGGCAGCGCCTTGGCTAATTTCAACCAAGTTAGTATCGGCATGTCTCTTATCGAGGTGCTGATGGAAGTGCTAATAGCTGACCAATGGCTCAGGTCATTCATGGAAGAAACAAAGAATATGCCGATGAAGGAATCGAGAGCGTCGGCACTCTTTCTAATCTCTTTCATAGAAAAAATACATGCAGAGGTGGTCGCGAAGACAGGGAGGGCGTTTAGCCAGGGAGAAATGCAGGATTTAAGTGGGGGGAAGAGTTCATTTGAGAGTAATTTTGAAATCGAGTTTAGGAGAGTCGGGATATATAGCGTCTTGTCGAAGGGTCTTTATGACACTACGGCATTGATTGATACGCCCGAACAGGAGTTCTCCGAGGAAGTCCGCCCGCTATTGCCTGATCAGATGATGTACGACTTTAGGCAAGCGGCGAGATGCTTGGCGTTTGAAATTCCGACAGCTTGTGGCTTCCATATTCTTCGGGGAACAGAGGCTTTAATGCTGCGGTACTACCATGTTTTGGCTGGCCATGTATACCCTAGCGATTATCCGAAAAACTGGAAGCGGTATATCGAGGAATTAGTAAAAGTTAAGGCAGAAAAGAAAATTACCGCTCGGTTAGAGGAAATACGTGGTCTTGAAAGAAACCCATTCACTCACGCTGATGTGAACGTGACAATCGAGGAAGCACCCATGATTTTTAAGCTGTGCACAGCCGTGATTTATTACATGGCCAAGGAACTTAAGAGACTAAAACCATGACATACGAAGCTGAAAAATTCGACAAGGTGGTGAGGACGAAAGGTTAATTTTTTCCTCATTGAGGTATGCAACAAGCTGGTCAATCTTCATTTCGGAGTTGCGGTAGTTCATGGACACTAGCTTTTCTCCCGAGAGACCTGTCAGAGCTATTAAGTATTTGCGAAGGATTTCATTGTACAACGCAGGACTTGTCTGCTCTGAACTCTATAGCAATAGTCGGGTTTTTCGAAATGCATGCTATGCCTCAATGGCATAAGAAATCGCTCTGCTTTGTGGCAGCGCCAGGAACAATAACTCGCCGGCAGAGCTTACGCTCTTGCCGGGTCCACTTTTTCCGTATCCACGCCGAGTTCGGCAAAGGCTTTTTGCGCCAGCTTGGGATCGTACTTGCCATCGCGTGCCAGGCGGGAAAGCGCGGCGGCAGCGATGGATTCTGCACTAATCTCAAAATGGCGGCGCAGGTGTTCGCGATTGTCACTGCGGCCGAATCCGTCCGTGCCTAAGGTGACCAGGCGTTCGCCCAGCCAGGGCGCAAGCTGATCGGGGACGGCCTTCATGTAATCCGTGGCGGCAATAATCGGGCCTTCAGCCTTGGCGGCTTCGAGCGCGGTGAGGATGTAAGGCCGTTTGGCTTTCTCCGCCGGATGCAAACGGTTCCAGCGATCCACGGACAGCGCGTCGCGTCGCAGTTCGTTGTAGCTGGTTACGCTCCAAACGTTGGCATCGATCTTGTATTTTTCGGCCAAAATGGATTGCGCAGCCAGCGCTTCATTAATGATGGGGCCGCTGCCAAAGAGTTGGACCTGGGCTTTGCCGGTGGCGGTGTCTTTGAGTTTGTAGAGACCGCGCAGAATGCCTTCTTCACAACCCTTGGGCATTTCCGGCATGGCGTAATCTTCGTTGTACAGCATGATGTAGTAGAAGCGGTCTTCCTTCTCCTGATACATGCGGCGGATGCCGTCTTGCACGATCACCGCGGTTTCGTAAACATACGCCGGATCGTAACTGGCACACGTTGGCACAACGCTGGATAGAACGAGGCTGTGTCCGTCTTGATGCTGCAGGCCTTCACCCAGCAACGTAGTGCGGCCGCCGGTGGCGCCCATCAGGAAGCCTTTGCCGCGCGAATCGGCGAATGCCCATACCAAATCGCCGATGCGCTGGAAGCCAAACATCGAGTAATAAATAAAGAAGGGAATCATCGGGACGTTGTAGTTGGAATACGACGTACCCGCCGCAGTCATGGAACACATGGACCCGGCTTCGGTGATTCCTTCTTCCAGAATCTGTCCGTCTTGCGCTTCACGGTAATAAAGAAGGATATCTTGATCGTGCGGTTTATAGAGCTGGCCCTGGCAGGCGTAAATGCCCACTTGGCGGAAAATGGATTCCATGCCAAAGGTGCGCGCTTCGTCCGGGACAATGGGGACAACATATTTGCCCAGGTCAGGATGCTTGAGCAAATTTCGCAGCAAGCTCACGTAGCCCATGGTGGTGGAAACGCCACGGCCTTTTGATCCGGCCAGCGATTCAGAGAAGAACTCCAGCGGCGGGGCCTGGACCTTGAAAGTTGGAATGTCACGTACCGGTATATATCCGCCCAGTTCCTTGCGGCGCTGCTGTAGATAGACGATCTCCGGGCTGCTGTCGTCGGGGCGATAGAGCGAACCGTCTTTGGCCGATTTCTGCGGGATAGGAATCTCAAAGCGTTCGACGAATGCGGTGAGCGCTTCGTCGGTCATCTTTTTTTCCTGGTGCGTGGCGTTGCGGGCCTGCGCTGATCCCAGTCCGTAACCTTTAATGGTCTTGGCCAGAATGACCGTGGGCTGTCCGGTATGTTCCACCGCGCGCTTGTAGGCGTTGTACACCTTTTGCGGATCGAGCCCGCCGCGTTGCAGATGCCAGATTTCATCGTCGGTCATATGCTCGACGAGCGCCGCCGTTTCCGGATACTTGCCAAAGAATTCCTTGCGGACGTACGCGCCGTCCTTGGCTTTGAAGCTCTGGTATTCGCCGTCCACGCATTCTTCCATGCGCTTGAGCAGCATGCCGGATTTGTCCGCCGCCAGCAGCGGGTCCCAGTTGGAGCCCCAGACTACTTTGATTACGTTCCATCCGGCGCCGCGGAAAGCCGCTTCCAGTTCTTGGATGATCTTGCCGTTGCCGCGCACCGGACCATCCAGCCGCTGCAGGTTGCAGTTCACCACGAAGATCAGGTTGTCGAGCTTTTCACGCGAAGCCAGCGTGATGGCGCCCAGCGCTTCGGGCTCGTCGGTTTCGCCGTCACCAAGATAGGCCCACACCTTGCGCGGAGTTTTCTGGATGATGCCGCGATTTTCCAGATAGCGCATAAAGCGCGCTTGATAGACCGCGGTGATGGGGCCGAGTCCCATGGAGACCGTGGGGAAGCGCCAGAAATTTGGCATGAGCCACGGATGCGGATAAGAAGAAAGACCGGGCGTGTCGCGCAGTTCGTGACGGAAATTCTCCACCTGCTGCTGGCTGAGACGGCCTTCAAGAAACGCCCGCGCATACACTCCGGGCGAAGCGTGGCCCTGGAAATAAACGAAGTCGCCGGGCTGATCACCGTATGTAGCGTGGAAGAAATGGTTGAAGCCCACTTCCAGCAGGGTGGCCAGAGACGAGAACGTGGAGATGTGTCCGCCAATGCCGGGATCTTTCTTGTTCTGGCGATGCACCATGGCCATGGCGTTCCAGCGGATCAGACTCTTGATGCGCCGCTCCAGCGCGCGGTCTCCGGGATAGGGATATTCTTCATCGGGATGAATGGTGTTGACGTAAGGCGTGTTGAGCGTGGCCGGGACGTTGACGCCGGCTTCACGCGCGCGCTTGCCCAGAGCTTCCAGCAGGCGCGTGCCTTGCGTGGCGCCTTCCTGGATGATGACCTCGTCAAAAGCCTCAATCCATTCTTCGATTTCCTGTTGGTCCGGCCGCGCCGGGGCGTTCGTCAGCTTCGTTTCCATAATCATCTAGTATGACGCGAATGGCCGACAATGACAAACATGGATGCGTGCGAACAAATAGTTTTGACTTCGAAGCTTTGGTAAGCGAGCCCAAGGTCCGGGAAGTGCTACTCTCAGAGGTTACTTATACGATCCAGAACTGCTGAGAAGATTTATGGACGCACTGGAAAAACTCGAGGCTGATCCGCGCGTGGAAGTGCGTCGCGCAGGGCGTCCTGATCCGGACGGCAGGTGCGTTGTTTATTGGATGCAACGTTCGCAGCGCTCGCTCGACAATCCCGCGCTGGAAGTGGCGGTACAGGCGGCCAATTCGTTGGGCAAGCCATGCGTGGTGTTTCTTGCGCCAGTGCCGTTTTATCCACATGCGAATTTGCGGCATTACGGTTTTCTAAATCAAGGCATCCCGGCGATTGCCGAGCGCCTGGCGGAACGCGGCATCGGCTTTGTGCTGCGGCGGTTTCCGTTTCACCACGTTCTTGAGTTTTGTGCGGAAGTGCAAGCGGCGCTGGTGGTGAGTGATGAAAATCCCATGCGCGAGCCGGAAAGCTGGCGCAAGAAAGTCGCCGAGCGGCTGCGCGTTCCGTTCTGGACGGTGGACGCTGACGTGATCGTCCCCAGCAAACTGCTGATGAAGGAACAGTATGCCGCGTACACGGCGCGTCCGGTGATCAACCGGCTTTTGCCGGACTTCCTGCGGCCGGTGGGAAACACAAAAGCCAAAGTCCGCTGGCAGCTGCCGGAAGGCGTACAGTCCCTGGACATGGATAGCGACATCACCGAAGGCTGGCAGTTGGACCGTTCTGTCGCGCCTAGTAAGTTTTTTACCGGCGGAACCGACGAAGCTCTGAAGCGGCTCAAGCACTTTGTTAAAGCACAATTGGCCGGATACATTGCGGAACGCAACAAACCGGAGCTGGATTCCACCAGCCACTTGTCGCCCTATCTACATTTTGGACATATTGGTCCGCACACCGTGGCACTAGCTGTCCAAAAAGCGGACGCGCCGAAGGCCGCGAAAGACGCGTTCCTGGAGCAGATGATTGTCCGGCGGGAGCTGGCGGTGAATTTCGTCCGCTATAACCCGGACTATGACAACTTTGAGTGCGCGGAAAACTGGGCCCACAAGACTTTGGCTGCCCACGCCGATGACGGCCGCAAGATTTACGGCGAAGGCCAACTGGAAGGCGCGCAGACGCATGATCCGCTGTGGAATGCGGCCCAGCAGCAGATGGTGGCCACCGGATGGATGCACAACTATCTACGAATGTACTGGGCCAAGAAAATTCTGGAGTGGAGCAAAACCCCGGCGCAGGCGTACCAGGTGGCCGTCTATCTCAACGACAAATATGAGCTCGATGGCCGCGATCCCAACGGTTATGCGGGGATAGCCTGGGCCATCGTGGGAAAGCATGACCGTCCGTGGTTTGACCGTCCGGTGTTTGGGATGGTGCGCTACATGGCGTTCGATAGCACGTCTAAAAAATTCGATAGCAAACGGTACATTGAGCAGATGCGGGCGCTGAAGGAAGGCCGCACGGGTGGCGGTCCGCAGCCGGGCCTGGCGTTTGGAGAGGAAAAGTAAGCCGCTTCGTTAATTACGCGTTTCGTGTGATTTACCTCACCACTGTCTGGCCGTTTCCGCGAATTTCTTTCCTTTTCGAGGATTTCTTTAGCTCAAGCCGCACCAAGCACCGTCCGCTGTGCATCTAATACTTTAGTTACTGGTGATGCGTGCCCGGCCTTTTCAAGGTCAGCGCGAAGTGCGCCGATACATGATCTGCGTGGGGAGAGGAACGTGTGCCGGCACACACTGCATCCGTGATGGCTATCACCGACCGATCGCAACAGATAACGCAAATTTAAATAATAAGAGGGAATTAGACATGAAACTGGAAAACGTGGCGTATGTGGGCGAGCAGCTGAAAGACCAGGTTGCCGAAGTTGTGGAAATGACCAAAGAACTGCCCGAGAAGATCAAAAAGGGCTATGACGTGGCCGCCAAGAACGTGGTGAAGGGCTATCGCCGCACCAAAGCCGCCACTGAAGAAGTAGTGGACGACACGCGCCGCGGCATCAAGAACCAACCGTTTACGGCTGTGGGCATCGCCGCCGTCGCCGGCATCGGCGTGGGCGTTCTGACCACCTGGCTGGTTGTCCGCAAGCGCCGCTAGTTCGGCAAGTGATTCGGCGATCTTTGATTCGCAAATCGTTTGATTTGCGATTAGGTAAAGACGAGTCACGCCAGTTCCTTGTAACATTAATAACGTACCCAACAGCGGGTGATCCCGAAAGCAATGAGGATTGCCCGCTGTTTTTGCTGGGTGCTGAAGAAGGGGAATATGGCTGGATGGCTGACTGGTTTTGCACGCGGTTTGACCCTGGTTGTGGTGTTGTTTCCGGGCACGGTTTGGACCCAGACCCAAGCGGGGAGTGGAACGACGCAACGCCGCGGCGCGCGCTATGACCAGCAGATCCGGGAATCCGTTGCGAAGTTGCTCACCAGCAAAGCTGACTACAAGAACGTAAAAGCTGACGTGGACGATGCCACCGTGACGCTTACCGGCAACGTGGAACTGGACAGTACACGGCGCTTTCTCGTCCAGCGAGCTCGCCGCATCGCGCACGTGAACGGCGTCCAAAACGAACTGGTGCTTGATCCACCCGCGATGGAAGACAAGACTCTCTACGGCCACGTGCAGCAGGAATTAGAAGATGCCGGGTTTAAGACTCTGACGATCAAAGCGCATGAAGGCGCGGTGACTTTGTTGGGAATCGTGCGGACGGTACAGGACCGCGAGCGAGCACTGCGAATTGCGCGTGAAACAAAAGGCGTGAAAGAAGTGGAGTCGCGGTTAACGGTGGCGGAGAAGTAAGCAACTAGCAAATGGCAGTTGGCAATTAGCCAAACCAAGAACAACACCAAAAGCTGTTTTAACCACAAAGGACACAAAGGAACACAAAGGTTGCTAACTCTGGCGTCCTTCGTGATACTTCGTGTCCTTTGTGGTTAAGAGGTTGGGCTATTTGCTAATTGCTATTTGCCAATTGCTTCTCTTCAATCTCCGCCTGCTGCGGCTGTTTCCGACGGCTTCTCGCGCAGGTCTTCCCACATCTGGACGACTCGTTCCCGCAAGTTTTCCGTCAGCTGCTTGTAGGTTTCTTCTGAGCTCTTAACAGAATCCGGCGGCTGTATGGGATCGCCGAACCGCACGCGCAGTTTGGCGAAACGCGGGAAGCGCTTGCTGCGCGGCCAGGCTTCAAAGAATCCTTCGAGAGCAACAGGATAAATCGGCACCTTGAGATGCGCGGCCAGAATCGCTGCGCCTTTCTTGAACTTCTTGGGCGTACCGTCAATCGAGCGTTCGCCTTCGGGATAGAGCACGAGATTGTTTCCATGCTTGAGTCCAAAAGCTCCGGCGCGCATGGCGTTCACCAGGTTGGAGTCGGGATCGACAGGGACGAGTTTGAAGGCACGTCCGATATATTTCAAGATGCCCTGGCCGAAGATTTCACTGGTCCCCACGTAAAACATTTTCTTGAAAAGCCGCCAGGGAATCTGGCTGGCGACGATGGGGCCGTCAAGAAAACTCTGGTGGTTGGGCGAGAGGATGAACGGACCTTCTTTCGGCAGCTTTTCTTTCCCGCTTACGCGCAGATTAAAGAAGATACGGAAAAGCACGGCGACGATTTTTCCCAGTACGAACCACCATAGCGTGACCAGTACGCTGGTATGCAGAGCTTTGACCACGGCGGGATCGTCAGGGTCGGTGGCCAGGATGGCGTCCCATCCGGGAAGACCGGCGCGTGGGGCGGTGGAGACGCCGCGGGCCTGCAGAATGGCGTCCACCAGTTCGCGGACGGTGTACACCTCCGAGACAACTTTGTCGTCGGCTTCCACGCCGATCTCGCGTTCCAGCGCCACGATGAGTTCCACGCGCTCCATGGAATCAAATCCGAGATCAAGCTCCAGGTTGGACGACGGCAGCACCGGCTTCCTGGCTTTGTTGGCTTCGCGAATTACGGCAACGGCGCGTTGCACGTCTGGTTGCGAAAGCCAGACGGCTTCTTCCGCCGTAGGCTCTTCGGCTACACCGCTACCGGCGTCCGTGCCGCTGCGTTCGCCGGCTATGACGCGTTTTTGAATTTCAAATCGTTTGAGCTTACGCGTGCTGGTTCGGGGCAGCGGGTCGCGCCAAAGGTCGAAACTCAGAATGCGTTTGGTGCTGGGCAGTTGCGCGGAGAGGTTTTCCACGTCAAAGCGGATGACCTCATGTGAATTCACAATCTTCTTTTCGCGCAGCACGTCAAAGTTGGGCACGATGACCGCGTGCAGGCGTTCAGAGAACGGTTCGCCGGGACGGCTGACCAGGCCCATGACGCATATCTCCTTAATAAAAGGAGATTTCATGTAGTGCGCTTCGATTTCCGCCGGATAGATGTTCTTGCCGGAACTCAGGACGATGACTTCTTTCTTGCGTCCAGTAATAAAGAGGATGCCGCGCTGGTCCAGATAGCCAAGGTCGCCGGAGT
>JANXPR010000108.1 GCA_025357215.1 Acidobacteriaceae bacterium
GAAGGAAGCGGCGGAGTGGATAGTGAGCAAGGTATAAGTTCGCAGCCGTCCAATTGAAAGTTCAGCAACTCGCTGCAAGAAATTTTCATTTCACATTTTATTTTCTACATTTCCGTACTTTCTAACTTCACAGTCGAACTATAGTTTGGTATTCTGTCTATGGGTAGGAGTAACGCCCAATGAAATGCATCAACCACATACCGGTGCGGAGGCTGACGGAACTAGTCGCTAGTTCTGATAGCCCATGGGCGTTCGGCAATTACCTCAGCTAACCTCAGGCGCTATTCAACCTACGCAAAATCCTGTAACTTGAGCCGCTTTCAGGCATTTTTGCCTAAAGCCAAACTTTATCTACTTTTTATCTATCAGCCGCTCTCGTGGCGAAGTCTATGGTTACTTCGATCATGACTCGATAGCCGTGCCATAGGCGTTGGTTCCCGGGAGCTGTCTCAAACTGTTGTATCAACAGGGTCGCAGACCCTTATTTTCAGACCTCAAGAAGCGGCGCGGGCGGACTCGCGTTCAATACAGGATTTTGTAACGCTACGAATTTCGGTCAGTGGCGAAGATTGCGGATACTTCACTGTTAATGAAGATGGCCTTATGGCCATCATCCGCAGTCACAGGTTCCCTGACCATGAACCTCAATATCAGTAAGTGGTGGATGACGGGAGATACTTCATCCAAGAATAGACCCCTCCCGTCCGGCGTTCCCTCATTACCGTCGAGCAAACGAAACAGCGGCCAGCGGTTGGCGCAAGGTCGCATACACCAGAACGCAGGACTAGTACGTGGTCCACGTTCCGGAAGTCTTAGACAAAAGAAGTAGCTTACCTTGCTTGGAAGGATCCGTAGTCACCGGGAGTGGCCAGGAGAGCCTGAAGTACCGGTCGGTCTTTCAGTGAAGAAGCTTAAGGGAAACCAGGTTTTTCAGTCGGTGGTGGATGACGGGAGATACTTCCACCAAAAACAAAGACGTGCAGCGCAGAGCGGGAGTTCTGCCGGACCAACTGTAACTACCGCGGCGGAGGCGTAGCCTCGATCGACCAGGCAGCGGAAAGTACGAATCCGATGCATGCTCCTGTCGACTGTTCCCCGACTGGTTTTCTGTTTTGCATGGCGGTGAGGCCGGTTTGCGCGCCGAACCGCCTGTTCGGGCGCATGTGGTCTGCGTTGTTACCGCGCCGCGAGGGCGGTGTGGAGCGCAGCGACGTGAACAAGGTTGGTGAGTCGCGGGTGCTCGCTGGGAAGCGAACGGCTTGGAGAGGCCTTTGCGCCCGCTGACTCACTGGCAGATTTATAGTTCAGCGGCGAGGCCGACTCGTGCGCCAAGCCGCCTGCAAAAGGCGCAAAGAAATTTCTGAAGTATCGCGCTACGCCGCGGTGTGGAGCGTAGCGACAGAAAGTATTGTTCTCGGGCAGGGCAAGCGTCACGCCGGAGAGCGTACCAAGGACGGAGCAGGGTGAAGTTGCAACAACCCTTGTTCCATAACAGCAGTCAACGTTGGAAACAGGTTTCACCGGTGGTGAAGGCTGGAGCTACATCGCAGTCCGCGGATACAGGTGCGACGCGCAAGCGTTTAATCCTGCCGGCATCTCGAGTGCCGTAGTTTAAGCCTAGAACGGCGGACCCAAACGCTCCTGTCAAATGTTCCCCGTGCGGGAACCTGGTTCCAACGAGAACTGCTTAGTTTTTTTTGCCGTGGGTTTGTGGCGAGGCCGACATGCGCGCCGAGCCACCCGCAACAGGTGCAAGAGAAGTTTGATGGCTAGCAATGCTGTCTCGCGGTTTTAGAGCATAGCGACATGAATTGAAGTTTTGCCGGTGGTGAAGGTTCGGGTTACTTCGCCTGATAAACGAACTGGCTTGCAAAGGCCGGTTGAAACCTGGATCGCTGGTTCCCCGGCAGTTGTTTTTTTGAAAATGGTGTCGTCGGTGGCGAAGATGATGGCTACTTCGGACCCTGTATGGCGTAAATCGCGTATCCAGCGCCGCAGGGCTGTTGCCTTCATCGTTAGTTCCCCGACGAAAGATTGATTTTTGAAATTGCCGGTGGTGAAGACATGGGTTACTTCGACTGTTACTCGGGAGGTCGCAGGTTCGAATCCTGCCTCTGGTTCCTGTTTGCAGCGACAGTTTGATCGTCGCTGAACGCCGGTGCCGGAGTAGCTCAGTGGTTAGAGCACCATACCCGGTCGCTGGTTCCCCGGCAAAAAAACCGCAGCCTGCGGGCTGCTTAGAAAAAGTAAAAACAAATGGACTTACGGAAAGTTTATGGTGGTACGGCAATCGGCCAGGATTCGCGATGCGACTCCTGCGTGTACGCGCGCGTTATTCGAGGCTATTCAGAGAGCGAACGCATCACGCTTTGCGATCGGCTCTATGAAGCTATTCGTGTTCCATTTAAAGTGCGTGAGTGCAGCGACTACATTGACAAGCGGCTGCCGCGCATTGAATACCTTGAGGACATTGCCTGGGTGATTCGCAGCAAGAGCGCCGGCCATCGCGCGGGGTTTAATCCGGGAGCGGCCAGCGAACCAGGCGATGACGAAATGTATGCGGCTGAAGTTGAGTCGCTCGACGAGGCACCCGAGCAGAGTCCGGAGGAAAGCCCCGCTGTTGCAGTGGGAAAATAGTAACCGCAGGCGAGGGCGCCTGCGCTCCACAATTCAATACCGCACAGGCAAGAGTGCCTGTGCCACACAGTCAAATGCAATCGTTGGCGGCGAGACCGGCTTACGCGTCGAGCCGCCTGCAACAGGCGCATAGCAACTCTGCGCTCCAAGCTTGCTGTCACGCGGTTTGGAGCGCAGCGACAAGAAGAAGGAAGGAGCACGACATGGCTCGTATCAACACATTAGGTCTCAGCAATCTGCCCTGGTTCAAGGGGCAGCGCACGCATGAGGGAGCGCCGGCGAAGAACATCTCCGCGGAGCAACAGTTGCGGCGTTCGGTGCTGGCCTGCATGCTCTGGGAAGACCAGTTCTATGAGGACGGTGTGGCCATCGCCGGCCGTATCCGCGAGTTGGTCGCCAAGGTCGCGCCGGAGAAGGTTGCCACGCTGGCCGTGGAAGCCCGTACGCAGATGAAGCTGCGTCACGCTCCGCTGTTGCTGGTCCGCGAGATGGCGCGCCTGGCCACGCACCGTCACCTGGTGGCGGAGACGCTTATGTCCGTGATCCAGCGTGCCGACGAGCTCAGCGAGTTCGTTGCGCTCTATTGGAGCGAGGGCAAGCAGCCGCTTTCCGCGCAGGTGAAAAAGGGGCTGGCTGCGGCGTTCACCCGTTTTGACGAGTACGCGCTGGCCAAGTACAACCGCGCCACGCCCGTAAAACTGCGTGACGTGTTGTTCCTGTGCCACGCCAAGCCGGTTGACTCCGCTCAGGCCGAGCTATGGAAGCGCCTGGTCGAAGACCAGCTGGCAACGCCCGATACCTGGGAGGTTGCGCTTTCCAGCGGAGCGGACAAGCGCGAAGCCTGGGAGCGTTTGCTGGAAGAGAACAAGCTGGGCGCTCTGGCCCTGCTGCGTAACCTGCGCAACATGGCGGAGGCCAAGGTCAGCGGTGAGCTGATCAAGGCCGGCCTGGGGCGCATGAAGACGGAGCGTGTGCTGCCTTTCCGTTTTATCGCTGCTGCGCGTTATGCGCCGCAGTGGGAAGCGGAGCTGGAGCAGGCGATGTTCCGTGCTTTGAATGGTCAGAGCGGAGAAGGCGCCGCCAAGTTGCCGGGTAAGACCGTGCTCCTGGTGGACGTCTCCGGATCAATGGACGCCGCGCTTTCCCGCCGTTCGGACATGCGCCGCACGGACGCCGCCTTCGGGCTGGCGATCCTGTTGCGTGAAATCGCCGAACAGGTGAGCGTGTACACATTCTCTGACAATCTGGTGCGTGTGCCGGCACGCCAGGGTTTTGCCCTGCGCGATGCTCTGCACGCCAGCCAGCCGCACAACGGCACGTACCTGGGCAAGGCGCTGGAGGGGATCGACGAGAAGTACGACCGCTTGATCGTGATCACGGACGAACAGTCGCACGACGCGGTGCCCAATCCCAAGGCGCGTGGCTGGATGCTGAACGTGGCCAGCTACCAGAATGGTGTGGGCTACGGCAAGTGGATGCATGTGGATGGCTGGAGCGATTCGGTCATCGAGTACATCCGCGCGGCCGAGCCGGTGATCGGATAACCAGCGCCGCTGATGTCGCATCGGGTTGCGGATTGTAAAATCCTCGTAAAGATTAAAGATGAGCACGTCAGCGGCATTTTTGTGTTTTTGCGCGGCGGCTGGCTCACCTTTGCGTGCGATCTCCCATCCAACTCATACAACAGTCCTGCGAGTACAATATAGGAAAGCCAGCATTTGCAAGTGGGCCTGCCAACAGCAAGGAGTTCAAGTTCCTCCCGAACCGTTCATGAAAAAACTTTCCCTGTCGCTCGTAGTTATCTTTTTACTTACATCCCTGACCTGGGCGCAGATGTTGCAGCCCGCGGCGCCACAGCAACCGGCAGCCCCGCAGGACCCGCCCGCCGCGCAAAGGCCTCCGGTGTCTCCGCCGGCGCATGTGGACACGGAAGAGATGGAAGGCAACCACAAGCTCACACTGTCCGAAGCCAAAGAGCTGTTGCAGTCCGTGGACGAAGTGCTGCATTTCGTCAGCAGAGCCACGCTGTTGCCCATCAAGCACAACGTAAAAAAGACGATCGTCAGCCGCGAGCAGGTGGAAAAGTTTGTCTCCGATAAACTGCAGAACGATGTTGACCGCATTCGCTTTGAGCGCTCAGAGCTTGTCCTGAAAAAGTTTGGGCTGTTGCCGCGGACCTTCAATTTGCATGACTACATGATCAAGCTATTGGCCGAGCAGGTGGCCGGCTACTACGACGAAAAAGCCAAGACCATGAATCTGCTGGACTGGATTGCCGTGGACATGCAGAAGCCGGTGATGGCCCACGAACTTACGCACGCTCTGCAGGACCAGAATTATGATCTGCTCAAAATGAGCAAGCGCGACGAGGAAATTGAGAAGCGCGGACTGCAGGACATGAAACTGGCTATTGAGAATGACGAGGTTTCCACCTGCCGCAGCGCCGTGATGGAAGGCCAGGGCATGATCGTGTTGCTGGACTACGTGCTGGCCCAGTCGGGCAAGAGCGTGGAGGATTCGCCGCAAATTGTGGACATGATGCAGAACTCCATGGAGAAGACCGACGGCAAGAGCCCGCTGTTTGATAGTGCTCCGCTTCTTCTGCGCGAACAGCTTATCTTTCCTTATCGCCAGGGGACGAACTTCATCAAGGAGCTACTGCTTGTCGGCGGCAAGAAGCTGGCCTACAGCGGCGTGCTGGATCGCCTGCCGCAGAACACACACGAAATCCTGCAACCCAAGGAATACCTGGCCGGACATCACATTCCGCCGCTTTATCTTCCTGATCTGAGTTTCCTCAAGAAAGACTTTGAGCCGTATGACGTGGGCGCCGTGGGCGAGTTTGATGTAAGCGTTCTGCTCAAGGTGTATGCCGAGGAAGCCGTAGCCAACCGGCTGAGCCAGGACTGGCGCGGCGGATCGTATTACGCCGCTGGACACAAAGGCGTAAAACCCACGGACACAAATTCGTCGTCCCATGTGGGATTGTTCTATGCGTCGAAGTGGGCGACGGACATCTCGGCGCGGGAGTTCGCCAAGATTTATCTTTCTGCTTTGCC
>JANXPR010000143.1 GCA_025357215.1 Acidobacteriaceae bacterium
CTTTTCCGTTACGCTGACCTTGATCTGCTTGGGTTTGGCTACTTCGAGCTTTACCAAGGTGATCTTGAGCACACCTTTGTCGTAAGTGGCGTCCACCTTTTCGCTGTCCACCGTATTCGGCAGGCGGAAGGTGCGGAGGAACGAGCCGTAACGGCGTTCGATCCGGTGGAAGTTCTCTTCCTTTTCTTCTTGTTCGAACTTGCGTTCGCCGGTCACGGTGAGCGTGTTGTTTTCCAGGCTCACGTTCAGGTCGGATTCGTTCATGCCGGGGATCTCCATCTTCAGCACCAGCTTGTGCTCGTCTTCATAGACGTCCACTGGCGGAACGAAATTGCCTTTCGCCAGTTCGTCTTTGCCGTTTGCCTCGGCAAAGTTCTCAAACAGGCTGTTGAAACGGTCCTGGATAGTGGCCAGTTCACGGAAAGGGGCAATGCGGGTGATTGTGGTCATGACCATAACTCCTCACAAAAGATGTCTGCGCGTGTTGCCTGCCTTCAGCAGCATTAGCGCAAAACAATAATAAAATATGAGTGCGTTATTGTCAATTAATATCCGTGTGCATATATATCTATTTACTTCAATGACTTACGTATAGTATGCCCGATTGCTATCTGATCGATAGGGAGGGTTTTCGCTCCGTTGGCTGGCCGCTTTACGGCCTGATCTCAGCTCCCTGCCTTGAGCTTCTTCAGAGTGTCTTCATAGACAGGAATCTGGTTCCGACGGCTGGGAGGAACGTTTTTGAGGGCCGTTTCCCAGTTCTTAATAGCGTTGGCTTTGTCACCCGTGGCGGTGTAGGCCCGAGCCAGCCCAAAATAAGTAAAGAACTTCTCTTCAGGATGTTTCTGCTGGTTGATCTTGAAAGCTTCCAGAGCTTTTTCATTTCTGCCGCCTGCCAGAAGTCCGGAAGCGTAAATATGGATCGCCACCATATCCGCGCCGTCTAGCTGGAAAGCTTTGTCCATCACCGCATCGGCTTCCTGGGTTTTGCCCATTGCCTGCAGGACGAGCGCTTTGGTCGACAGTGTGGAAAAGTTTTGGTTTCCGAAGGTCGCCCCACGGAATGGTCCGTTAATCGCTTTGTCAGCCCACACCAGAGCTTCATCCAGATTGATCTTGTTGCTGGCGCAAAACTGTGCGGCACTCTGCCAGTTTCGATAGTTGAAGCCCGGCCATGACAACAAGTCCCGCCGGAGCTGAGCTACGTAAAGCTCATTGCTGTTGGGCACTTCGATTTTGAACGGGAACCTCTTGTCTTCCCACTGGAGGAACGCCACGGTTGAATCCTGGCGGCGTTCGTCAAAACCGAAAGTCATAAATTCCGTATGCGGGGCAGCGACGGAATTCACCCCCACGCGCAGGACATCTTCTTTCGCGTCATATTGAAAACTACCCCAGCCGGATGTGTTCGTAGAGAATATCCATTGCGATGGCCCGTCTTTCTCCACGTCAAGGAACAAGCCATACGTTCCGGCTTTGATCGCTTTACCTTCCACCTTCACGTCGTGCGAAAAGGAGATGGTGGTAGTTTCGTTGGCGCCTGCCCGCCAGGGAGCGGACTGGGTTGGCCCAAAGCCTTCGTCGACGAAGCCGTAGTGCACGACTCCACCCCAAATATGTCCGGTACGGTCCGCGCCTCCTCCATGCAGATTCGGGCTGTGATACGAGATCGTAACCTTCACCAAGCCGATCCACTGCGAAACCTCGGCTTTCTGGTTGTTGCCGTTGGGAGGAATGGCGATCTCAGATTGCTCCTGAGCCGGCGCGGTTGCGAGCGATGCCAGAAGTAACAACAGGGCATAAAGTTTTTTCACAGGGGACCTCGCAAAAAAGTATTGGGATGGCGGATGACTTAGTCGCGGAAAGGCATCATGGCAAGGTTGCGTCAGCCAGACTCATTGCAAGAACAGACGCCACGCCAGCCTGCACTGCGCTTTTGGACGTCTGACAATTCCGGATGTTAGCCCCGAGCGCGGACGGCGAGCGAAATGTCTGGTACAGGAATCAGTGCCGTCGCAGTTTTGTCCGGATCAGGAAATATGGGCTATGAAGCACTTGAGATACTGAGTTTCCGGCACGCCCAGGAGCACAGGATGGTCCTTGGACTGGATGCGTTTTTCCATCAGTTTCACGCTGCGGTGAGCGTCAACGGACGCGGAAGCCAGCATCTCGACAAAGTCTTCGTCGCCCACGGCGAACGAGCAGGAGCAGGTAATCAACGTCCCGCCGGGCCGCAACATCTTCATCGCGCGCAGGTTGAGTTCCTTGTAGCCACGCATGGCGGCCACCAGGCTCTTCTTGGACTTGGCAAACGCCGGCGGATCAAGCACGATCACGTCGTATTGGCGGTTGGCGTCAGAATAATCGCGCATGAGATCAAAAGCGTTGGCTTCAATCCATTCAATTTCATTGCGTAACCGGTGCGCGTTGAGTTTTTCATTCTGTTCCGCCACTTCCAGGGCTTCGCGCGACATGTCCACGGCGGTGACGCGTTCGCACACCAGCGCCAGATGCAGTGCGAACCCGCCCTGGTAGGTGCACATATCCAGCACGTCTCCACCGTAGGTATGGCGCGAGGCGGCTACATAGTTTTCACGCTGATCAAGGAAGGCTCCGGTTTTCTGTCCGCCAAGTGGGTCATAGTGAAACTGCAAGCCGTTCATACTGAAGACCGAGGGCCCGGCGCTGCCGCAAAGCACGCTGGATTCCAGCACCGGCAGCTGCTCCAGATCGCGAATGCGTTCATCCACACG
>JANXPR010000151.1 GCA_025357215.1 Acidobacteriaceae bacterium
TCTTGCTCAGGTTCAGCGGCGTCTCTGGCTTACCGACCGGACCGCCGCCGGCCGGCGGAGCTGCTGCCGATCCGATATACCAATGCGCGGCTGGACCGCGGCCTTTGCTGTAAAGCAGCTTGTTACCATCCGCGGAGACGACGAAGGCATTCACGCCGTCCATAATTTTTTCCGCTTTGCGGGACTTCAAATCAAAGCGCCACAAGCTCGACTGTACGTCCGGCGTAAAACGCGCTGGCTCTTCCAGCAGGAAGATGATTCCCGCCTTTCCGGAGCTTACTTGCGAGTAGTTGCGCGGAGGCATGGGCAGAGCAAGAATGCGCTGACTGATGCCTTCCAGATCGATCCGGACGTTCACTTCTTCCTTAGCGGGCTTTCCGCCTTTCCCTTTTTCGGCGCCTTCGCCTTCAGCTTTTTCTTCTTTCTTGTCTTCCTTTTTATCTTCCTTTTTGTCTTCCTTCTTTTCGTCCTTCGCCGCGGATTTGTCTCCATCCGGCTTGGCTTCTTCGCCCTGGGCTTTTTCTTCGTCGCTCTCCGGCGCCAGGGGCGACGCCGCGTCCTTCCGCAGGACCATCACGTATGCGCTGCTGGTTACCCGGCGGTCTGCGCTGGAAAGATCAAGCCAGCCCGTGGTGGGACCAACGTCCGTGCTGGCGGTAAAGAAGAGATACTGGCCTTTCTGGTCAAACGCCGGATAGCGGGCGTCGCTCAGGCCGTCTGTCAGTTGCAGGGCTTTGCTCTGTTCGAGGGAATAAGCAAAGATGGCAAACATGTGGCTGATGAGCTGTTTGTTGTAAGCGACCCACCGGCTGTCCGGCGACCACACCGGAACCAGCGCGCGCTGCGGCAGATCGTACGTAGTGCTATCGATCTTGACCGGCGCGCCTTTGGCCACGTCCACGTACCAGATGCTCAGGCGTTTGTCGGTGTAAGCAATCTTCTTGCTGTCCGGCGACCACACTGGGTTGTAGAAGAATGATGCCGGGTTGCCGAGAGAGATCTTCTTGGCTTCGCCCATGCCGTCCGGACTTTTGATGTGCAATTGGTACTCGCCCGATTCGTCAGAGAAGTAGGCGATCCATTTTCCGTCCGGCGACCACGCGGGATCGCGCTCCATTACGCCCGGCGTGTTGGTCAGGTTGCGGATGTCGCCTTTTTCGGCGGGCACGGTCAGGACTTCTCCATGCGCTTCAAACACGGCGCGAGCTCCGCTGGGAGAAATGTCAGCTCCAGTAATTTCGCGTTCGACTTTTTTGAAGTGCGCACGCGCCTGCGGCAAGTCAGCCGGAACTGTTACGGAAACTTGCTTCGATTTTCCGGAGGCTAGGTCGAACAGATTTAAAGCCCCGAACTGTTCGAACACAATCGCGCCCGGTCCGGCGGAAGCGGACTTGATGTCCGCGCTGGCCGCGAAAGCCGTTTCAACTTTTTTCGACTTCACGTCGTACGAGTAGAGACTGGTTGGGCCGTTGCGGTCAGAGAGGAAATAGACTTTGTTGCCGATCCACATCGGCACCCATTCTTCGGCCGTATCATGCGGCACTTTATCCAGGCTGTAGTCTGTAAGGTTCGTGATCCAAATGTGCGAAGCTTTGCCGCCACGGTAACGCTTCCATCCAATGGAAGAAAAACGCCGCGTGTTGTCCGTGGGGACGTAAGCGATCTCTTTTCCGTCGGGCGAGAGCGATCCATTCTCCGCCATGGGCAACGGCAGTTCATGGGGAAATCCGCCGTCAAGTCCCACGGTGAACAGACGGTTGAAACGCGAGTAGCTGCTGCGCGTGGAGCGGAACATTACCTGCTTGCCATCGGGCGTCCAGCCAACAACTTCATCCACGCCCGGATGCCAAGTGAGCCGTTTAGGCACGCCGCCTTCGGACGGGATAACGTACACGTCCACGTTGCCGTCATAGTCGCCGGTAAATGCGATCATGCTGCCGTCTGGAGAAAACACCGGATCGGTCTTGGTACCACTGCCGCTCGTCAGCAGCCGTGCTTCACCACCATCGCGCGAAACCAGCCAGAGGTCGCCGGCAAAGGTGAACGCAATATGCGTCTTGGAAAGCGTAGGTTTCTGCAGCAGCAGTGGACCCGCGGCCTGGGCGTTGGTCGCCAGAATCGTGGTGGCCAGAATTGTGGTGGCCAGAAAAATGACAGTAACGAGTGAGGACAGCAGAAAGGAAAGTTTCTTCATAAGCTCCGCCGAGGTGACATTGGCAAACGGATTAGGGTAACAGCCTTGGCTTAGCCTTTCCATGTCCTTCTTCCTTAGTGCCTGAAGTGCCTGACAATTTCGCCTTCGCACTACCCTACCCCCGTGCCGTCAGAGGATTATATACTTGACGAAGGAACGGCTGGGGGTGAACAATGAATCCTAAGCTGCTTCGAGTCAGGAACAAGGATACCAAACGGGATCGAAGACCGGAGCGGCCAGTTAGGAGAAATGGTCGTATGACGATTGCCGCAGGTGTGAGATGTGAGGATGGTTTTTTGTTGTGTGCCGATACTCTTGTAAGCGTTTCTGGTTATTACAAAATGGGCCAGTCAAAACTACACTTTCTCAATACGAAATCATGCAGAGCCTTTTTTGCGGCAGCCGGTGACGTTGACTTCACACATCGCGCTCTTGAAGTAATCAAACTGTTTCTCGATGAATGTGAACCGGAATTAGCCAAGGTCAAAGAGGCTCTTGACAATGCCTGTTTCCAGATAGTCGACACTTGGGGCAGTCGTGTTTCCGATCCCCTTCAGATGATCGGAGTTATTTCTGTCAAAGGCAGTATGGCAGAATTCGTAAAAATCGCGGGCTATCTAGTAAGCCCTATCAAAGGGGGATTTTCTGTCATTGGTTCAGGGGAGCCATTAGCGCATT
Source organism: Acidobacteriaceae bacterium (assembly GCA_025357215.1). Classification (GTDB taxonomy): domain Bacteria; phylum Acidobacteriota; class Terriglobia; order Terriglobales; family Acidobacteriaceae; genus Angelobacter. The sequence continues at coordinate 2,873 of JANXPR010000151.1, forward strand.
TTCTATTTAGTCGTGGACAACTACCCACATTGGGCCGTTCGGCTGCAATACGCCATGCTGCTTACGTTCTCTATAACGTAAAGCGCACTGTTGACGGTTGTGGGGGTGTTACGCAGTTTCTTTTTGTCAACAAAGATGGAGGCTGGCATCGCCCATTTGAGAACGTTTGGAGTTTTGAGTTTCTAAAGGAGTTGGAGGAGAGTTTTTATCGGCTTGATTTGCAAATACAGAAAATTGTTCCGGCTGTTATTAACTATGCAATGCTTGATTTTCCCCAAGTTATCGATGGCATAAAGCAGCACATTGTAGAAGATCGCACGCAGCACCTAAAGAAAATGGGCGACCGCGAAGATGCCTACATTGAGCAAGAGATTGCTAAGGCAGAAGAGTCACCTGTTGATGAGGAGCAATCGAGATAATGCTACTAGCACTCCTAGAATGGTACGGCTTCTGGGTCTGCCACAAGATCCTCGAAAGTAAGCGGATTTGCCATTATCATGTGACGCAAGGCATCAACCCAAAGCGTCGGACTCTTGCGGCGATTAAACCGAAAGGTCATTTCTTCCAGGTATGCCGCAAGATGTTTCGCGCTCACCTTGTGCCATGTTCCGACAATTCCGCGCTTCAGCAGAGAAAATGCGGATTCGACCGTATTGGTATAGATGTCACCCTGCGCGTAAATCTTTTTGGAATGATTGATGGTTTTGTGCTTGGCTGCATCCTGTCCTGCGCGCTTCATCGCATTGGGATATGCGCCGAAGTCATCCGTCATCAAGACCTCAACGTCCGTGGAAACGTGCTCTTTGATGAACTTTGCCAGTGTTCCAGACTTGACATCTTCGGCATGAAAGAAGCGAAGTTCTCCGCCGCGCTGACGCACTCCAAGCACTATTTCTTTGTTGCCCTTTGCCCGTCCACCATAGCCTCCACGCTGTTTTCCGCCAACATAGGTTTCATCAATTTCCACCGTTCCATCCAGCATCGGCTTGTCGCAGGATGCCATCGCCTTGCGGATTCTGTGACAGAGATACCACGCTGTTTTATAACTAATTCCAAGAGTCCGCTTGACCTGATTCGCGCTCATGCCTTTACGCGCTTCCACCAAAAGCAGGACGGCCATAAACCATGTTTCCAGCGGAAGGTGCGTGTCATTAAAAATCGTCTGAGTAGTCACAGAGAATTGATATCCACACTCTCCACATTCAAACTTCTTTTGCGTTGGCAACTCATAGACCTTCGTCGCCTTGCAGCGCAGACACTCAATGCCCATAGGCCAGCGAAGCTTTACCAGCAATTCACGGCAGCGGTCATCCGTGGAAAACATTCGACTAATTTCAAGGAGTGTCATGGCTAATAAGCCCCCGAAGCGGCAAAGTCCACTGGCCAGAACGCCGATGCGAAAACTGGCGTCTGGCCTAAGAAGTGAGCTTTTACAGAAATTGGGGGAGAAAAACGCACCACTTGAACCGCGTAAACCAAAGAAAAAGTGATGTTTATCTCTACCATGGTTAAAGGATATCAAAATGTTTTACCTTCGTCAAGTAAATAATCATCTGCCGTCAACTAGGATTCCAAAAGGCTTACCCGATTCCTCCCAAGGATACGCCTTCCGCTGGCCTTTCCGATGACGCGCGATCCCGGCGATCAGGCGATCACCGCCCGCCCTATCCTCCCCCTTCATCCCAAGGTTTAAAAGACTTACGCGATTCATCCCAAATGTCGACTTTTCATGGAAACCACTCCCTCCAAACCCTGTCATATTGAGCGACTCCTCGAAACATCCCGAGAATGTTGCCTTCATGAATGCCGATCCAGAGAGTTCTCACCATGCCCCAAAAAACAAAAAACGCAACGGGGGTTGCCCGTTGCGCCCGTAGACGATTTAAGGATAGACAATAGCAAATAAATAGCGAATTGTCAATCTCTAAACTACTAGTGGCTGACCTTTGCAGCGGCTTGCCGGGCCTGAGCGCGCGCGGCCTGTGCGTCACCAGACGCAGCTTCTTGTGCGGTCGTCGCCGCACTTTCCGTGGCTTCCTGCGCGGCCGTCTCTTTTTGTTGTTGTGCGGCCTGGTTCGCGGCTTTACTGATGTGGACCGTGTCCTTAGGCAGCGGCGTTGATCTTGTTTCTGTCTTTGCTTCGTGGTGGGCGGGCACCGGGCGGGTTTCAGCGGACTTTGGAGCGTTTTCTACTCGCGTTTGACTCGAAACGTGGGAAACCATTGTTTAAACCTCTCCGTTCCCTATCGGGTCAAAAATCAGAGAACTTCAAACAATAAAACCACGCAGTTCCCCTATCGGCAGAGGCACGTGAGAACAATAGTCCCGTCTTTATCGTTTTCGTTTGCTGGTCACTCGCTTCGCTTTCTTTTTCGTGGCGGACTTTTTGTTGGCAGCCTTCTCCAGCAACACCACCACATGCGCTACGGCTGCGTGGTCCAGGTTGAGTCCTTCGGGAGTTTTGGCCTTGATGCCCACTTGTCCCGGCTTCACGCCGAGAAGCTCCGCAACACGGGCCTGGATGGCCTTTGCATGCGGCCCAATCTTGGGAGCGGCCATGATCAACGACGTATCGACGTTAGCGACCCTATATCCCGCACGCCGCACCCGCTTTACGGCTTCCGCGAGAAAGATAGCCGAATCGGCGCCTTTCCATTTTGGATCGGACGGAGGAAAGTAACTGCCGATATCGCCGGCCGCAACGGCGCCGAGTAATGCGTCGGTGATGGCGTGCAGCAGAACGTCGCCGTCAGAATGTCCGGCGAGGCCTTGGTGATGCGGCAGCGTGACGCCGCCGATCTTGAGCGGAACGCCGGATTGAAATTCATGGGAGTCAAACCCGTAGCCGATTCTCATGAACAAACCTTACCGCTGATCAACGCTGATGACGCTGATTTAAAGAACTTCAAGAGTCGCCTCCCAGACGGTGAGCTTTTACTTCTTTGCGGCCATTTTCGAAGACTAAACGCCGAACCTGCGGTTTTCGGCCAAAATTCAAAATAAGGCCCAATTCCAGAGTCGTCGCCCGGAGATAGTTCAATAGTTGTGCTTCGTGTGCCACGACGATTGCTCCCGCGGTTTTCAATTCCAGAAGAATGCAGCCGTTGACGACCACATCTGCCCTGAAGTCCCCGACATTTTGTCCCCGAAAGAAAACAGGGACAGATACTTCAGTCGCGACCTGAAGACCTTTTTCTGAAAGCGCAATCTTAAGTGCATTGCGATACACCGACTCCAAGAAACCATAGCCAAGCTCGTTATAAACATCGTAGAACACACCGATGATCGTCTCGGTTAGATCGCTCAATTTGAAAGCAGGATTGACTGTCATGTTAAATCAGCGTGTTCAGCTATACCTAAGCGGTACGGTTCTTCCTGTCGCAATATACCGACTCCAGAACCCTAGCCAACCTGATGGCAGGAAGTGCCTTGATGAAATCAGCGTCATCAGCGTTCATCAGCGGTAAGGTTTTATCCAGCGAGAATGTCTTTCCTTCGCGTGAGCAGGAACTCAGCCAGCTCCATGTCGGCCGGCGTGGTGATCTTGATGTTCCTCGCCGATCCCATCACCACCCATACGCTCTCGCCCAGGCGCTCGACCAGAGACGCTTCGTCGGTGCCCATGAAGCCGTCGGCGATGGCGGAATCAAACGCGCGCTTGATCAGTTCATAGCGGAAGCCCTGCGGAGTTTGTGCCTGCACCACGCGCTCGCGCGGAATCGTGGACGTGATGATTGCGCCTTCGGCGGAGCGTTCCACCTGCTTGATGGTGTCCACGGCCGGCAGACCGGCGATAGCCGCGCCGTGTTTCTCCACTTCGCGGATCACGCTGCTGATAATGTCGTCGTCCACAAATGGCCGGACGGCGTCATGCACCAGGACCGCGTCGTCCGCGGCGGCTTTCAAGCTGGCCAGCGCGTTGGCCACGGACTCCTGGCGGTGCTCGCCGCCTTCCACCATCTCTACTTTCGCGGCGATGCGTTCCTTCTCCAGCATCTTGCGGAAGTTGTCCATTTCGCTTTTGCGCAGCGCCACCACGATCTGAGTGATCTGCGGATTGCGGGCAAACACGCGCAGCGTATGGGCAACGATGGGCGCTCCGTTGATCTCCACCCACTGCTTGGACGGCGCGCCTTTCTTGCCGGCGGGCGCCATGCGAGTGCCCATGCCGGCGGCGGGAATGATTGCGATAACCTTCATTAGGGCTTCAGAATATAACAGTTTGCCGCAGCCGGAGCGGAGGCGGTGTCTAAAGCAGTAACATTAATTTCACTTAGCAGTTTACTTTTCAGTAAAGCAGTTTCGATTGATCGAACACGTCCTCAAATTCGTCCGCGAACGGCGGCTCCTTCAGCCTGGAGACCGCGTGGCCATCGCTGTCTCCGCCGGCGCCGACTCGGTTGCGCTCCTGCGCGCGATGCAGGAGCTAAAGGAAGATATGGGCGTGGTGCTCTCCGTCGCGCACTTCCATCACGGGATTCGCGGAGCGGAAGCCGATGCCGACCGGCAGTTCGTCGCCGAACTCGCCGCTAAATTCGGACTCGAACTCCACAGCGGCTCCGGCGACGCGCCAACGTACTCCCGCGAGCGCAAGCTCAGCCTGGAAACCGCCGCGCGCGAGTTGCGCCATGCATGGTTCGCCCAGCTTGTTCGCGACGAAAAAGTCGACAAAATCGCCACGGCCCACACGCTCGACGACCAAGCCGAAACCGTTCTGATGCGCATACTGCGCGGCGCCGGCGCAAAGGGCCTTGCCGGGATCGCTCCCTGGCAAGCCGAAAAACATCTCATCCGGCCACTGCTGGAAGTCAGCCGCAAAGAAGTGGAAGCGTATCTCCACTCGCTCGGCCAAACCTGGCGCGAAGACGCCACTAATAAAGATCTGGTCCACACGCGCAATCGCGTCCGCCATCAGTTGCTGCCGCTGCTGGAAAAGGAATTCAATCCCAACATCCGCCACACTCTGGCCGACCTGGCGGAAGTGTCGCGCGGTGAAGCCGACTACTGGGAGTCATTGCTGCCGGGGTTATTGGCGCGCGTGGTACATGAAGGCAAACCGAGCCGTAGCGGACGTTCCAGCACCGGAAATGCGTCCGAAACACTCGCTTTGGACCTAAGTGCGTTGCGGCAGCTTCCCGTCGCGCTGCAAAGACAGATCGTCCAACGCACGGCGGAAAAGCTGGGCGCAACACTGGACTTTAAGCACATTGTCGCCATCTTGGATCTCGTCGCCTCGGGCAAACCCGGCAAACCGTTGGGGCTTCCTTCCAGGCTGGAAGCAGCAATCACTTTTCGCGAACTGCACATCCGTCCGAAACCAGCGAAAGAAGCCGCGGCGGATTATCAGTATCTTCTAACTATTCCTGGTGAAATTCAGGTTCCTGAATTGGGAACGACCTTTCGGGCTTCCGTGATCAGTACCAACGCATTGACTAACGCCGTATTAACTGACGGAGAGACAACTGTTTCGCGATATAATCCAGACCAACTATTGGACCGTGCCTTACTCGCGCCAGGATTGACGGTAAGAAACTGGCTGGCTGGTGACCGTTACTGTCCGGCGCATACCGGCTCCCCCAGGAAAGTGAAAGAGCTGCTGCAATCTGGCCGCGTGGGCCACACGCTAACCCAAGCGGAACGCAGGACTTGGCCGGTGCTTGAGAGTGAGGGGCAGATCGTCTGGCTGAAAGGATTTCCCGTGCCGGAAGCTTTCGCCCACCAGGGCGGAGACGCGGTCCTGATTGAAGAAGTCCGCATGACCGCGGACCACGAACTTTGCGCCACCCACTGAGGCCAAACAGCAATGAGCGAAAGTTTGTCACAGCAATTCCCCAGGGTCCTGCTGCCAGCCGAGCAGATCCAGCAGCGTGTGCAGGAAATGGCCAAGCAGATTGCCCGCGATTTTGAAGGAAAAACCGTCTATCTGGTCAGCGTGATGGAAAACAGCTTTATGTTCATGGCCGACCTGGTGCGGCAAATGGACGTCCCCGTGGTCTGCCAGTTTGTCACGGGTGTTTTCACCGAATCCACGCCGTCGACCACGGAAATTTTCTACACTCCAGAAGTCGACGTTCACGGCCAGCACGTTTTGCTGGTGGAAGCGGTGATCCAGTCCGGCCATACCAGCGACTTTCTGATGCGTAACCTGATGGGCCGGGGAGCAGCCAGCGTAAAACTGGCTGTCCTGTTGGACAAGCAGGCCTCCCGCCGGATTTCCCTGCAACCTGATTACTTTGGTTTTCTGATGAATGAGAATTTTGTCGTAGGCTATGGGTTGGGAAATCCGCATCTTGGCCGAAACTTGCCTTATATAGCTGCAAAAGCGGCCACTTCCGGGAATGGCTAGGCCACCCATTCGGGTGGGTTGCAGGGACGTAAAAGAGGTATAGAATTAACCAGGTAAGAACTTTTAGTGCGTGACCCCGTTCGGGAGCATCTAAAAGGCACCTGCTGCCTGAAAAACAATCGTGTAATCGGTTGCGAACATTTTGGGCGGTATTAGCGTCTTTATAGTACCGATTTGGTTGCGGTAGCCGTGCCGTAAGGCGGCGCGGGCAAGAAATCCAGGAGTATGTGAGTGAATTCAACGATTAAAACGGTGACTCTGTGGGCAGTTCTGCTGGTGGTAGCCTTCTTTTTGTGGAGGGTGATCCAGAGCAACAGCCCAGCCAAGGAAGCGGACATCTCTTACTCAGAGTTCACCGCTGCACTCAGCCAGGCCAATGTGAAGCACGTGGAAATTGACGGCTCCGTGGCCCGCGGCGAATACAACAGCCCGGTGGATGGCAAGACCAACTTCCGCGCCACGGTCCCCACCAATAACCCCGAACTACTCAAGGCCCTGGACGCCAGCAAGGCCGCCAAGGTCACCTTCAAAGATGGCTCAGGCTCCAACTGGCCCATGATGCTCTCTTATATCGCGCCGCTGCTGCTGATCGGCGTGCTGTGGTTCATCATGATCCGCCAGATGCAGACCGGCGGCAACAAAGCGTTGAGCTTTGGCAAGAGCCGCGCGCGCCTGCTCTCCATGCAACAGAAAAAAATTACATTCAAGGATGTGGCTGGTGTCGATGAGGCCAAGGAAGAGCTCAAGGAGATCATCGAGTTCCTTCGCGAGGCGCAGAAGTTCCAGCGTCTCGGTGGCCGTATTCCCAAGGGCGTCCTGCTCGTCGGGCCTCCGGGAACCGGCAAGACTTTGCTCGCCCGCGCAGTAGCCGGTGAGGCCAATGTCCCGTTCTTTTCGATCTCCGGCTCAGACTTCGTAGAAATGTTCGTCGGCGTCGGCGCATCGCGCGTCCGTGACCTGTTCGAACAGGGGAAGAAGAACGCACCCTGCATTATCTTTATCGACGAAATCGACGCTGTTGGGCGTCACCGCGGCGCAGGCCTCGGCGGCGGACACGACGAGCGCGAGCAGACCCTCAACCAACTTCTCGTAGAGATGGACGGCTTCGAGTCCAACGATGGCGTCATCCTAATC
>JANXPR010000164.1 GCA_025357215.1 Acidobacteriaceae bacterium
AGTCGTCGGCGCCCAGGTCCAGTCCTTTTACGCGGTCTTCTTCGGCGGACTTGGCGGTAACAAAGATGATGGGGGTCTTTGCCAGATCGCGGCTGGCTCGAATTTGGCGGCACACGTCCAGCCCGTTGATCCCGGGGACCATGATGTCCAGAACAAACAGCACGGGGGAATTCTCACGGGCCAACGGCAGCACAGCATCGCCGGACGCGGAAACCACTACCTCGTAGCCAGCCTGCTGCAGGTGATGGCGCACCAGGTTGGCGATATCCGGATCATCTTCCAGAGCAATAACGGTTTGTTTCACGCGTTTATTTGTCCCCAGGGACGATTCTAAATCGGAAATTGCCACGTCTAACGTAACCAGGAGCAACTCATGCTATTTATTTGTCGCCAGTCCGGCAGCGCTGCTAACATGAAGTCCGTGAAGCCCATCCATCGTTTCCTTGCAGTATCCCTAGTTGCTCTTTGCTTTTTCGCCACGGCTGGCCTGTATTCTGGCGGTGCCACCCCGGCCGTTCTGCCGGCGGTTCCAGCCACGGTTGATACCATCAACCCCGGCGAGTTGCGCATGCATTTATCGTTCCTGGCGTCTGAAGAACTCGGCGGACGGTATACGTTGTCCCCCGGTTTTCAGATCGCGGCCCGCTACCTGGCTTCGCACCTTGAAGCCTACGGATTCCGCGGAGCGGGCGAACATGGCAGCTTCTTGCAGACTTTTGAGTTGATCACGTCAAAGGTCGACTCCAGCAAGACATCTTTGGAGATGACCATTGGCGGCAAGCCAGCTACTTTCAGTCTGGGCGAAGCGCCGCCATCGTTTGGCAGCGCTTCCGGCGATGTCAGCGGACAGATTGTATTCGCCGGGTACGGAATCTCGTCGCCTGCGCAGAAACATGACGACTATGCGGGCTTGGACGTAAAGGGCAAGATCGTATTGATCGCTTCCGGAGCCCCCACTGGGATTGACTCTTCCAAGCTGGCTCCGACTGAATCGGGTACGAGTGCTGCGCAGGCTCACGGTGCCGTGGGCCTGCTCCAACTACCTCCGGCCCGGTTCCTGCAATTCCTGAAAAACAAAGAAGCCACGGAGCGGTTTGCCACCCGCGAGTCGGTGCGCCTGGCCAAAGCCGGCGAAAGCAAATTACCTTCCATGACTTTGGGACCTGACGCAGCCGATAAACTCCTGGGCGCCGCTGGTATGAATCTGAAAAGCATCCTGGAAACGACAGAGAAGAAGGCGCCTCTCCAGCCTAAAGCGTTCGAGGCTTCCGCTCACATTTCGATCGTCTCGATCCAGAGCCGCTCCACCACGCAAAACGTAGCCGGAATCCTGGAAGGCTCAGATCCGAAACTGAAGGACGAATACGTAACCTTCAGCGCCCATTACGATCACCTGAAAACCAACGCCAACGGCCAGATCTATCCCGGAGCGGACGACGATGGTTCCGGCACGGTTTCCGTTCTGGCGATTGCGCGCGCTATGTCTGTGCAGCGTCCCAAGCGCTCAGTCCTGATCATTTTTCATGCGGGCGAAGAACTCGGTTTGCTGGGGTCTGAGTACAACTCTGACTTTGCTCCCGTGGTCCCGCTCGACAAAATGGTCGTCGACCTGAATATTGACATGATTGGCCGGTCCAAACCGGAAGGCGACACGCAGGCTGAAGACCAGCGCCTCACGGACGCGCATAGCATTTACCTGGTGGGATCGAACCGCATCAGCCCCGAACTCCATGCGCTTAGCGAAGACACCAACGCTGAGTTTCAAAAACTGCGGCTCGATTACTACTACAACGATCCGGAAAATCCTGAGCGGATTTATTTCCGTTCAGACCATTGGAATTACGCCAAGCATGGCATACCGATCATCTTCTATTTTGATGGCGTTCACGTTGATTACCACAAAGTAACTGACACCGTGGACAAGATTGATTTTGAGAAGATGACGCAGGTGACTCGCCTGGTATTTGAAACCGGATGGCGGATTGCCAATCTCGATCACCGCCTCACCAAGGCCAACTAGGGCTTGGCGGATTTGGCACCGGCGCCGGGTTTGGCAGGGACGTAAGGCGAGCGCAATGGGCGCGTCTCCATATAGTTGTCTATCACCACGTTCAGGCGTTCAAAGAACGAGCCTGACTGTTCCACCATGGGCGCGGTGGGCTGTGGCGACAACTTTCGCATCAGTTCGGTTACGCGATGCAGCCGCAGGCCCTGGTCGCGTTCGGCGGCTGCCGCCATGTCAGTATTTTCAATGCAGGACCACACCGTGCGGCGCAGGCGGTCAAGCGCTGTCTTAAAGTTGGCCAGTACTTCGACCGCGGAATCATCGTCGCCAAAAAAGTGCTGGGCGACCGCGGCTTCGTGGCCGGACATGCCCATTTCGCTATGAATGGCTTCCAATTCCCAATTGATGTTCTTGATGCGTTCCAGTACGCGCTCTCTGGTTTCAAATTGAAGCCTTTGGGCTGCTGAAATTCCTGTGGGGCGATGTGTTCCAGTTGGTCTCATGGGTTCGTTCGTTTGCCTATTTCAGTAGTCAACATCAAGGAGTACCACCTTAAAGGTTGATTGGCGGGAACGTAACAGAGAAAATTAAATGTTACCTAGAGAGTCACTAGGCCTGCGTGAGATGCCGCAGGTGAGACCGCAAAGCATTGCATAGCGTGGGAAGACAGGTGCGTGTTCTAGTCCATGCAGCGTGCTAACACTAGTGTGATGTCGTCCGGCTGCTCGGTGGAGCCAATCCAATCCTGGACGGCGGCAACGGCGTGTTCCGTGATCCGTTCCAGCGGCTGGTCGCGATAGGCGGAGATAGTTTCTATCAGCCGGTCTTCGCCGAATTCGCCAAATTCATTTTCTGGCTCAGTCATTCCGTCACTGAAGGCAATAAAGATGTCGCCAGGATTGAATTGGACGGTCTCTTCCTCGTACTCCATGTTGTCAAAAAGTCCAACCACCATGCCGCCAGCTTCCAGGCGGCGTATTTCGCCGTCGCGTCCCAGACTGATGGGGGGGAGGTGTCCGGCGTTGGAATATGTGAGAGTACGTTTTTCGTCGTCGTAGAGCCCCAGGAACATCGTTGCGTATTTTTCCGGTTGCGTGCTCTGGTACAGGTGACGATTCAGGAGCCACAACACTTGCGAGGGCGAAGGTGAAGTGGCCGGCAGAGCAATCCGGGTTGTTCTTGTTTCGTGCCCAAAGACGGTAGTGGACGTCACCGGCACGAGCATCTCTTGTTCGTAGGCGCGTACCGCGGAATGGATGGTGGCCATCAACAAGGCCGCGGAAATTCCTTTTCCGCTGATGTCGCCCACCGCGATTCCAATCTGCTCCGGACCATAAGAAAGAAAGTCGTAGTAGTCTCCGCTTACAATGCGCGCTGGGCGGCAGATTCCGTACAACTCCAGACTTGCCGTTCCTGACATGGCGCGAGGGAACAGTTGGGCCTGAACTTCATGGGCGATTTCCAGCTCGCTTTGTAGACGTTCTTTTTCTTTTTGCTCGATGATCAGTTTTTCCAGTGACTCCGTCATGGAGTTGAACGACGTCTGCAGCGCGGCAAGCTGGTCTTTTTCGCGGACCTGTATTCGATGGGAGAAGTCGCCGCGATTGATATGTTCGGTGGCTTTATAGAGATTGGAAACCGAGTAGGTAATGGTGCGGGTGAGACGGATTCCGATGACCAGCGCGGTCAGCACGACCAGTGCGAACGCAATCGCCGCCACCGCCAGGGCCACGCCCACCAGTCCGGTCCACTCCACGGACGAGGTGTTGGCGAAGTATGCAAAGAACATGGAAAGCCGTGTATTACCGGCAATGAATTTCAGGTCTTGCCGGCCGGTTTCCCAGTCCCTGGTCTGAATCAATCCACCGAAAGGGATTTCGCGATCGAACTGGGCCCGGGGCCCTTCCAGTGAGCCGGCGGAAATAGGGCTGAAAGGGTTGTTCGTGGCGCCCATTGCTTCATTGGCTGTCGCCGGGGCCTTGGCGCCGGGCGTGGTCACCTTGACCGCTTGGGGAGCGAACGTAAGCGTTCCCAGACCAACGGAAACCTTGGCCAGGAACTTTTGGTCGAACGGAACGCTGGACGTTACGAACGAATCCTGGCCGCCGGACGAAACGTTGTTGACCGCGCGCACATAGTATTGCCCATGGTCAAATACCAGGCCCGTGAAGCCGTCTTGCAACCACTTGGGGTTGGCTGATTTTGGCGTCACGGTGATGCTGCGGCCGCGATAGGCCGTGTCGGCTTCCATCAACTGCTTGGGTGACGCTCCGTCTTCAATGCGCTCCGCGGCAGAAGCATTGGCTGCGCCCAGTCGTTGCTCCTGCGCACGAATCTCTGACAGCACAAAGAACGTGGCCATCTGTTCCATCACGGCGTATCCGGAAATGAAGGCCATCGCCAGCACCAGTGTGACGGGCACGCCTCCAATAAACAGGTAGGTGACAATCAGCCGGTTTCTCACGCTCCACATCACATGGCTGCGGAACCAGCGAACGGTTACCGCCAAAACCAGTATGACCAGTACAGTCCCCAATAGGCCGGGGGACGTCCAGGCTTGGAGTGATTTCTCCGCGTCCAACGCGCCGGCAAAGTGCAGGATGCGCTGCAAGAGGAGCAAGACCGCTTCCAGTCCAGCCCAATAGAGCGTGAAACGGGAAAGGCGCGTGGTGGGCCGAGGCCAGCGGCTAAAAAGCTTGCGCGTGATTTCAGTGACTGACGGCAACTTGGTAATGATTATATCGATTGCCGGAAAGAAGCAAGCAGGCAGTAAGGGGAAAGCAGCTTAGAGACGCTCAGTCAACTCGCGATGATAGTTGTAGCCGTACGCCAGGCTAAGCGTACCTGCGGCTTCTTTGAGCCGGTGATAGGAAGAAACGGCTTCAATACCAAAGACCCGGCGCAATCCCATCAGGCTGGGGTTGGGCAACAAAGGCAGCCGGCCAAAAGGCAACAGGATCCAAAACTTGAGTTTAGCCAGTGCCAGCACCGAGTACATGCGGAACTCGGTGGCTGCCTGGACCAATTCCTGGGCTTGCAAATGGCGCTGCATTTCCAACTGCAAGGCAAGGGACTGTGAGTTGTCGGGCGAATCCGGATCTTGGGGCGTGCCAGCGGCGGCAGAGACAAGCGGCTCGCTTCGGGCAAACTCCATGTTGCCCCACTCAATCAATACCAGAGCGTTGTGGGACATCCGGAGC
>JANXPR010000219.1 GCA_025357215.1 Acidobacteriaceae bacterium
GCTGGAAAAGCTTTTCGATATCCCGCAGCCTAGAGTCAGCGAACTTTTGCGAGGCAAGCTTTCCCTGCTGAGCGTTTCCAAGCTGCTGCTCTACGCACACCTCTTAGGCGCGCATGCGGACGTAAAGCTCAAAGCTCTTGGTCGCGGTCTCCAAGCTCGCAAACCGAGTCAAAGGGAAATTGTGTCTCCGCAAAGTGCGCCCAGAGCAGCAGGTCTTTCCGCTCTTCGTCCGTAAGCGAATCGTAATAGTCCGAAATTGCTGCTTCTGCTTTAGTCATGCTCCCAGCATCTCCGCCAGCTCTCCAAAATCTTTCGCACCATAGTCCCAGTCTGATTCGGCCTTGAAGTCTTTTTGCTGCCGCGGACCATACTCCGTGGGTCGCGCAACGAACGCCGTCTTGTAGCCATGTTTACGGGCAGCGGCCAGGTCATAGTTGTGCGCGGCGACCAGCATAACGTTTTCGGGAGCGGTGTCCAGCAGTTCTGCGGCACCCAGGTAAACTTTGGGATCGGGCTTGTAATGCCGGAAAAGATCGGAGCAAAGAATCGTATCCCACGGAAGCCCGGCATACTTTGCCATGTCGGTGAGCAAACGCAAGCCTCCGTTGGAGAGCGTCCCGATGATGAATTTCCGCTTCAACCGAGTCAGTCCGGCCACAGAATCCGGCCAGGGATCAAGAAAGTGCCATCCGCGGACGAGTTCTTCACGGTGCGCGCCGCTCATGTCGCCCAGACCATACTTTGGCAACAGGTTGTCCAACGATTCGCGATGCAGCTGTTCGAGCGTAGTCCACGGACGGGCTCCGGAGCGGACGGCGTCCATGGACGGCTGGTAGGCGGCGCGCCAGTCGTCGACCAAACCAGGCCAGCCCAGATTGCCGCCGTCAGTGCTGCCCGGTCTAAGGTTGTGGGTCTTCCCAAAGCGCTCAAATTGGGCGATTAAACTGGTTCTCCAGTCCACTACGGTGCCAAAAACGTCAAAAAGCAGAGCTTGAACCAAGTGAGCCAACCTCCCCCAATCGGGCGTTTTGTTCGCCTTCTTAAGTGATAGTAGCAGCCGAAGCTCGTAGCAGCTGAAGCGCGAGATTTCGCCGCGCCAGTTCATGTCATCACCTGCCCGGCAGTAACGGGCCGAAAACGGTTCCGTTGCCAATCTGCTCTAAGCTGATGTAAAATTGACTCTTAATCATCCAGCTCTGAAGCTTCCGTAAAAGCCCTTCCGAGTCGAACAATCAGGGAGTTGCCCGTCATGGCAAAAGTTTGTGAAGTCTGCGGCAAAGGTCCGCAATTTGGAAACAAGATCAGCCACGCCCACAACGTGAGCCGTCGCCGGTGGAATGTGAACCTGCGTCCCGTGCATGCCGTTGTGAAAGGGGCCAATAAACGGATCCGCGCGTGCGCGCAGTGCATCAAGTCCGGCAAGATCAAGAAAGCCAGCTAGGATTCTTCCGGCAAGCGCGAACATTTTTGAAAACCAAAAGCGGCCTCCCCGAGCGGGAGGCCGTTTTATTTCTGTCCAAAAATCCGGAGCGTAGTTTCTCGGAACGCGCCGCTTACGCCAGCGCGATCACGTCTATTTCCACCTGAACGTCTTTCGGCAAGCGCGCGGCCTCCACGGTAGACCGTGCTGGAGGAGCGTTCTTAAACACCTTGGCGTAGGTTTCATTCATCACCGCAAAGTCCGACATGTTCTTGAGGAACACCGTGGTCTTTACCACTTTTTCCACGCTGCTGCCGGCCGCTTGCAGAATGGCCGCAAGGTTGTTCAGTACCCGTTCGGTTTGCTGAGCTATATCGCCTTCAATGACATTTCCAGTGGCGGGATCAATGGGGACTTGCCCGGAGATAAACACAAAGCCGTTGGCCTTGATGGCTTGCGAATACGGGCCAATGGCCTTGGGTGCTTTGTCGGTGGAAACTACGTCGCGGGTAAAAGTCATGAAGGCCTCCGAAAGAAATCTCGCCGCAGATTGTCGCTGATAGACGCAGATAAGACAAATTGTGTTCTGGACCCGAAGGAAGCCGGCCACTTCGAATACTTGGACATGGCTGGCTTTTTGATCCGCGCTTATCTGCGTAAATCCGCGGCGAAAGGTATTAGATCTTGTTCAACCTCTGTACATCCCGGATCCCCGGGATCTTCCGCAGTCCGCTCATCACGCGTTCCAGATGTTTCACGTCTTCAATATCAATCACCATGTCGATGGTCGCCTGGCTGTCCGCGGTTTTCGCTTCAATGTTGCGGATGTTGGTATTGTCGTCGCTGATGACCGCCGTCAATTGCTTCAGCATCGCCGGACGATCATCGCAGAAGACCGTGAGTTTTACTGGATATGTTGACTTGTCACTGCGCTTCATCATCGCCGGCTTGGCCCATTCCACGGCAATGCGGCGGTCAGCTTCATACATCAGGTTATTCACGTTCGGGCAACTCACCGCATGTACCGCCACGCCTTTGCCGCGCGTTACGTAGCCGACTATGGCTTCTCCGCGAATCGGATTGCAGCACCGCGCGCGATAAACCATCAGATCGTTGTAGCCGCGAACTACAATGGCGCCGCTATCCGCGCTCTGGCCAAACACGCGCCGGATGACTGTGCTGATGGTGCCCGGCGTCTTCGTGGGCTCTTCCGCCGGAGGCTCGTCGGAAAGTCCCGGAGAAAGCTTAGCGAGAATCTGACGCGACGAATACTTTCCGTAGCCAATGCCGGCAATCAGGTCCTGCCCGGACCCCAGCCCGTATTCCTTGGCGATGGTATCCAGCTCCTTGTCGTTGAAGTCTTTCATGGCCAGGTGATACTTGCGCGCCTGTTTTTCCATGAGCTTCTTGCCGATCTCAATCGCCCGCTCGCGTTGGTGAATGTTCAACCAGTGGCGGATCTTATTGCGCGCGCGTGTGGACTTGGCAAACCCCAGCCAGTCGCGGCTGGGATTGTGTCCCGGCTGGGTCATGATTTCTACCACGTCACCGTTGCGCAGCTTGTTGCGCAGCGGAACAATGCGTCCGTTGACTTTCGCCCCAACGCACGTGTGACCGACTTCAGTATGCACGGAGTAAGCAAAATCAATCGCGCTGGCATCACGCGGCAAAATCACTACTTTGCCCAGCGGAGTGAAGCAATAAACTTCTTCGGGATAAAGATCGACCTTGAGCGTGGAAAGAAACTCTCCAGGGTCTTTTACGTCCTGTTGCCACTCGACGACTTGCCGCAACCATGACAACCGCTGTTCATCTTTCGCGCTCACCGGACTGCCGTCTTTGTATTTCCAGTGCGCGGCAATGCCTTCCTCGGCCATGCGGTGCATGTCTTCCGTGCGGATCTGCACTTCAAACTGGTGGCCATCTTCGGTGATCACCGTGGTGTGCAGTGACTGGTAAAGATTCGGCCGCGGCATGGCGATGAAATCTTTGATTCGTCCCGGCACCGGACGCCACATCTGGTGGATCGCCCCCAGCACCGTGTAGCAATCTTTTACTGACTTGGTAATGATGCGCACGCCGAGCAGGTCATAGACCTGGTCCACGGTGATGCGCTGGCGCTGCAGCTTTTGATGGATGCTGTACAGCCGCTTGATGCGGCTTTCCACGTGCGCTTCCACACCATTTTCTTTCAGCTTCTGTCGCAGGATCTTGATGGCCTTGTTCAGGAACGTTTCGCCGGCTTTGCGCCGCGATTCCACCGCTTCGTGCACCTGCTCGTAGCCGATGGGGTCCACATAGCGGAACGCCAGGTCTTCCAGTTCGCCGCGGACTTTGCCCATCCCCAGCCGGTGGGCCAGCGGAGC
>JANXPR010000254.1 GCA_025357215.1 Acidobacteriaceae bacterium
GGACGTTAAGCCCCAGAGCGTAACAAGCAGATGCATACACGTTCGCGTAAGCGCGTAATATTTCCAAGAGACTCACCAGCCTTTCAGAGGTCATTGTTGACCTCTTGAGGGTGATTCGTCAAGTATATTATCACCCTCATGAGTAAACATCGCGACGCGGTTGCAGCAACAGCTGGGCGTGGAACAAACGAGCGGCAGAGTAGCGCCACAAATAGGACAAATGTTACCCTCACCTGTTTCCGTGTATCACCTCAAGGAGTCTTGATGAAGGCCATTCGCTTCCACGAGTTCGGCGGTCCTGAAGTCCTCAAGTTTGAAGACGTCCCCGATCCCAAACCGCGTAAAGACCAGGTGCTGGTCCGCGTGAAGGCCTGCGCGCTGAACCATCTCGATCTGTTTATCCGCAAAGGACTGCCCGGCGTGAAGCTGCCGCACATCAACGGCAGTGACGTTTCCGGCGACATCAGCGAAGTGGGCGAATACATTACCGACCTCCGTCCCGGCCAGCGCGTGTTGCTGGCGCCGCATGTTTTTTGCGGAATGTGTCCGGCGTGCACGCGTGGGGAGCAGAATTTCTGTCCGCAGTACAGCGTGCTGGGCTACCTCAATGACGGCGGCAATTGTGAGTACATCGCCGTGCCGCGCGTGAGCGTGCTGCCTATACCGGACGAGCTTACCTATGACGAAGCGGCTTCGCTTCCGCTGGTCGCCGTCACGGCGTGGCACATGCTCGTGGGCCGTTGCGGCATCAAGCCGGGCGACACCGTTCTGGTTCTCGGCGGCGGATCGGGCATTGGGACCATCGCCATCCAGATCTGCAAGATGTTCGGCGCGGTGTGCATCGCCACTGCTGGCGACGAAAACAAGATGGACCAGTGTCGCGACCTGGGAGCCGACCATGTGATCAACCACTATCGCCAGAAAATTTCCGACGAAGTGAAAAGCTTCACCAGCAAAGGCATGTGTGACATTGTGTTCGAACACGTGGGCAAAGCCACCTGGAACGAAAGCATCCGGTCACTCAAACCGGGAGGCAAGCTCGTCACCTGCGGCGCGACCACCGGTCCGGAAGCCGCGTTCGATTTACGTGTCCTTTTTGCCAAGCAACTTTCTTTTCTGGGCTCGTTCATGGGGACGCAAGGCGAGTTCCATGAAGTAATGAAGCACATCTTTGCCGGCAAGATTAAGCCGGTGGTGGACCGCAGCTTCCCGATGCGTGAAGCCGCCGCGGCGCACGAGCGTCTGGAAAAAAGTGAGCAGTTTGGGAAAGTGATTTTGAATCCGTAGGTCAGAAAAAGATTCACCGCGGAGACGCGGAGACGCGGAGGCGCGGAGGGAAAACGAGTGCAATCTGGCCAAGGTTCCCGACAGCCGAATGAGAGTATCGCTTTTGTGAAAAGGAAGCTCGGTCGGTTTGCGGTGCGGTAGAGGGCCAGCAGAATCCAAGCGCCGCAGGCGCGATCAGAGGTTATCCCACCGCGCAGCGGTGGGTAGGCTGAGAAATTATCGGAGAGCCCCAGCGAGGCGGCACAAGCTATGTTTGGCAAAATTGCGAAATGGTTCGTTCTGTGCATCGCGGCCTCGGCCGTGGGTGGAACTCAGGTTCCGGAACAGGATTTACAAACGCTACTCCGCCTGAAGATCGGAAACTACTGGGTCTATCGTGGCACAGTTGAATGGACGTACCCTTCAGGGCCAGAAGAAGATGCCAAGAGCGCTCGGACTCGTTTCGGTAAAAAGCACATCACCTGGAAATCAGAAATTATAGAAGAGGTCACGCGAGGGGAGATCAAAGCTTTTCTCGTTCAAGGCAGTGTCTTCGATCTGCCTTGGTACGAACCCGGGACGAAGCCTGAACAGTACCTCTGGGTCATCTACCGCAACCGCTTCTATTCCATCGGCGCCAAACCTGAAATACTTGCGCGTTTTCATGATCCCAAAGATTCACTCACAACGCTGATCATCGTCGAAGAACCAGTTCTCCAATTTCCTTTGCGCTTGAACAAGTGTACGGTGGAAGTGAAGTCTGAAGAACCGCGCGAGCGCGACGATCTTCGTTATTGCTGGTTCTTGGAAAGCAAGAGCGGGAAGGATTTGAGTTCTGCAGGACTTCCCCCCAACGCCGTAGACGTTTGGACAGCGTGCTATCAGACGATACCGTCTCACGAAGTTCTTGGCTTCGCGCCGACTATTGGTTTTGTCTCCTTCGATTTCAGCCACCACGGCACTCTCGCAGAAGCCCACGTCAAATTGGTTGAGGTCCATCTGCAATGACAGTTGAACAACCCCATTCCGCATCCCGCTTCGCCTCCGGCCCCGCGCTCGTCCTCTATATCGCCGCGGCCAAGTTCCTGCTGCATGTGCTTACCGCCACGCGCTACGGCATCTTTCGCGACGAAATGTACTACCTGGCGTGCTCGCGCCATCTGGCCTGGGGCTATGTTGATCATCCTCCGTTCACGCCGTTCATTGGCTGGATCGGTCGCCACCTGTTTGGCGACTCACCGCTCGCCGTGCGGCTTCTTCCCGCTCTTGCCGGAGCCGCCCTGGTCTGGCTCACCGGCAAACTCGCCCGCGATATGGGTGGCGGACGCTTCGCCCAGGCTCTCGCCGCGCTGGCCGTGGTCGTGGTTCCCATTTACCTGGTCATGCACAGCTGGCTTACGGACAATGTTTTTGAAGACCTGATCTGGATGGGCTGCATCTGGTTCGCGCTTCGCGCCATCAATTCCGGTGACGCGCGATACTGGTTCTGGTTTGGCGCTCTCGCCGGCGTGGGTTTCGAGAACAAATATTCCATCGCGTTTCTGCTGCTCGGCTTGCTCGTCGGCGTCCTGCTCACGCCCGAGCGCGGCTGGCTCAAGAGCGGATACCTTTGGCTAGGCGTGCTGGCTTGCGTGCTGATCTCGCTACCTAATCTGCTTTGGGAAGTTCGTAACAATTTCCCGTTCCTGGAGTTGATCCGCAACATCCGTATGAGCACGCGGGACGTGGTTCGCGGACCTTTGGCGTTCATCCTTGATCAAGCTCTGATCATGAATCCGCTGCTGTTTCCACTTTGGGTGGGAGGGTTGGTCTGGTTCTTTGCGGGACGAAGAACAGGTCGCAACGCGGCAACGGAAGTAGGCAGCTCACCTGCGTCGGAAGACAAATCCTATCGCCTGTTCGGCTGGACGTTCATCGTCGTGCTCGCCAGCTTCATCGTCCTCAAGGGCAAGAACTATTACGTTACGCCGGTCTATCCCATGATGTTCGCCGCAGGCGCGATTGGTTTGGAACGCATCACCTCCGCGCGTCGCGCTGCGATCTGGGGACGAAACGCATACGCCGCCCTGGTGATTGTGGTGGGAGTGATATTCCTGCCACTGTCAGTGCCGGTGTTGTCGCCGGAAGCGTTTCTCCGCTATGAAGACAAGCTTGGTATGAAGCCGCCGGAGTTTGAGCACCAGAACAACGGTCCGCTGCCGCAATGGTTCGCCGACGAGTTCGGCTGGGAAGAGATGGTCGAAAAAGTGGCGCGCGTTTACTTCTCATTGCCGCCGGAAGAACGCGCCCGTACCGCGATCTTCAGCAACGGATGGGGCGAGGCCGCCGCCGTTGACTATTACGGAGCGAAGTACGGCTTGCCGCCGGCCATCAGCAAGCACAATAACTATTGGATATGGGGTCCGCGCGATTACACCGGAGAGAGCATGATCATCCTGCGGAGTGACGGTCGCGACGAGCCAGAACTTTTTGCCAGCGTGCAGGACATGGGCGCGGTTTCGCATCCTTACTCGCGGCGTGACGAATGGTTCCACATCCTGCTGTGCCGCGGACTGAAAGTCGATTTGCGCATGGCGTGGCCGCAGCTAAAGAAGTGGGACTGACGCCGTTTCTTGCAGGAAATGGTCGAATTCTCCCCAGACCGCAATCGCCCTTTGGTTTTTCGGCTAACGGCTAATGGCTGGCTAAGTGCTAACGGCTGGTTTCGCCGTCGCTGGTCGTTGCGGCGCGGGGCAGCAATCCACCGCACAGACATCAAGGCCTGACCCTAGATTGCCGAGGAAGCGCCGTGGCGCCGTGGGGTCCACGCGCTCATTGATTAGCTCCCGGATCATTGTGATGAACCGCGGATGATTGCCTACGGTTGACGCGCGAACCATCGGGAACTGGAGTTCGTTGCATAGGTCCGCCGCTTCGGTATCCAGATCGTA
This sequence comes from Acidobacteriaceae bacterium, assembly GCA_025357215.1. Lineage (GTDB taxonomy): Bacteria > Acidobacteriota > Terriglobia > Terriglobales > Acidobacteriaceae > Angelobacter. The sequence goes on from JANXPR010000254.1 coordinate 4,197, forward strand.
GAGGACTTCCATGTGATCGGATGTAAAGCCGACCGGCGCAATCACCACCGCCGGATGTGAGCCCGTTGCTTTTACCTTGCGCAGATAATCCAGGATGTCCGGCTCCAGCCAAGGCTGGCTGGGAGGTCCACTGCGGCTCTGGTAAGCAAGAGTGTCACCAGTGCGGCCGAGCGCTCCGGAAATCAGGCGGCAACTTTCTTCCAACTGCGTTACGTACTTGCTGCCCTGCGCCATTGAAGTGGGAATACTGTGCGCGGTGTAAATCACCTGCGCCTGGCCGCGGACGCTGGCCGGCAATTTATGCAAAGCCGTCTGCACATGTTCCGTCATGGGCGCGATGAACCCAGGATGGTTGAAGAACACGCGGAGCTTGTCGATTTCCGGCACGCCTTCGCCTACCTTGGCTCGCGCGGCAATGATATCTTCGCGATACTGGCGGCATCCGGAATACGAACTGAATGCCGACGTCACATAGGCCAGCGCCTTCTTCACGCCGTCATCTTTCATTTGTTGCAGGGTGTCCGCGAGATAGGGAGTCCAGTTGCGATTGCCCCAATAGACCGGCAGCTGCGGTCCGTGTTGTTCCAGTTCGGTTTCCAGAGCGGCAATCAGCGCACGGTTCTGGTCGTTGATGGGACTGCGTCCGCCAAAGTGGTAGTAGTGCTCGGCCACTTCCAACATGCGATCTTCGGGGACGTTGCGTCCGCGCAGCACGTTGCGCAAAAAGGGAAGCACATCTTCCCTGGATTCCGGACCGCCAAAAGAAAGCACCAGCAACGCGTCGTAGCTCATTCCGCCAAACTCCCTTGCCCGAAAAAAGGACGGTAGAAAAAGACTAGCAGAAATCTTGTTTACTCGATTTCCGCGGTGTCGCCCACGCGAATGACGCCCGGCGTAACGACCGAGCTATCCAGCGCGGTGGTGCCGTCCAGTTGCTTAACGATCTTCAGAAGCACGCTACGGTCCTGGACCTGGGTGTCCGGATCGTAGGTGGTCATCACGCAGCGTTCGCGCAACTTGACCAGGTCAATGCGCACGTTGCCGATTTTGAGCACACGCCCCGGCCATTTACGTTCTTCCAACTCGGGCACGTCTGCCAGCAGAATATTGGGCCGCAGGCGGCGATGGTCAATGTTCAGGAACGCGGCCGCGCCATCGGTGGCCACCAGCAGAGGCAAAATATCAAAAGCTTCCGGCTGCGGAATTTTGACCAGCTCGGTGTTTCCTCCAGCAGCTTCATTCACCAGTGCAAGCGCTTCCGGCGAATCCCACGGATGGCCGTTCACGGTAGCCACGCCGTCGGCACGAAGCTCGCCGCGCAGTCCGAGCAACTTGGGCCTGCTGCGCGAAGTGATGATCCGGCCTTCTTTGCCCATCACCACGATCTCGCGGTCGCCGGGGATGCCGTTCGCGGTGATTTCAGCTAGTTGGATGCGTTCGCCCTTGAGGGTCTTGATGGGATATCGCCACAACTCGGAGACATGCATGACGATTATCAGATGTTGAAGAAGTGGGCGCCGATTCAGAAATGAGGCAATGAAGCGCCCGGCAAATAGCAGTTAGCAATTGGCAATTAGCCAGGCCTTATTGGTCCAGAATTCAAAGGTCCCATCAAGTTCAGTTCGACCAACATTGGCTGATGGCTAATGGCTTGTTTGGCTAATTGCCAATTGCTAGTTGCCAAGTGCTAGCTGCTTTTTGTTGCCACCAGCAGCGACACCGGAAAGCTGTAGTAGATCGCGCCGTTTTCCTGTCGCGTGTTCAGGTCGAGTGCATCATCGGCCAGCGAATTGGCAAAAAGTTTGCGGATGCGGTCGGCGTCACCTTCATTGGGGAACGACCGTGAAAGCAGGTCTTCCAACTCGCACTCCACTCGATAACGAGTGACTCTTGGCTCCGGCAGTCCGACTTGCGCAAACAGCCCGATCAATTCTTCTTCCGGCATCGCCCGGACGTGCGAAGGATCGCGCAATATCTCTTCGGCATTCAACGCAGCGGCTTTCTCTGCGCAAGGCGCCATGTCGGCGACCACCACGCGTCCTCCGGGCTTGCATACGCGTGTTTTTTCTTTCAAAACCGTTAGCGGGTCTTGCAGATGGTGAAAGACATAGCGCGAACTTACGATCGAAAAATGTCCGTCGGGATAAGGAAGCGCCGTCACGTCGCCTTGCTGCCAGCTGACGTTGGTCAGTCCCTGTTCCGCTTGCAGCTTCCGCGCCTGGTCCAGCATCGCCGGCGTCAAGTCAATTCCGGTGGCAAAGCGGACAAAACGCGCGAACGCGCAGGCGAGCAATCCCGGACCGCAGGCCACGTCCAGCGAGGTATCGTCCGGGCCGGCGCCGGCTGCCCGCACAATGTTGTCCAGCGCTTTCTGGTTGCTCACGCTCGGCGACGTGGAAAACGGCACGGCCTGCCGGGTAAATTGATCAAGAATGCGGGCGTTGTGAGAAGACATAGGGACTATCGTATCGCAGGCATTGCCTAATCTCCACCGGCATTCATGGTGCAAATTGGTAATTGAGTAATTTCGTAATCGGGTAATTGTTGAGGCGTCGCGGCACCTGTCCTTTCGATCCGTGCGACAAAACCGTAGACGGCAAAAGTGTCTCTCAATTACCCACTTACCCGATTATTCAATTACCAATTCTTCTCCCTCCTTCCCATTCCCGCGCCATGGGACTAAAATAGAGTCTGCCATGAGTGATCACTTGATTGACCCGCACGCCGAGCGTGAAATGCTGACCAACCGCTTTGAAAACACAGTCGGCGAGAACAACGCCAGCAGTGGCAATGCCGCGGACAGCGCGCGCCACATGCGCGAGCTCCTGTTCGGGAACGAGCAGCCGCAGGGTGTGATCATGACCAGCCTGGACAACGTGGTCAACTGGATGCGCAAGAGTTCCATCTGGCCCATGACGTTTGGTCTGGCCTGCTGCGCCATTGAAATGATGGCCATGGGCGCGTCGCGTTTCGATATCGCGCGTTTCGGCGCGGAAGTGTTCCGTCCGTCACCCCGCCAGTCTGATCTTATGATCATCGCCGGCCGCGTCTCGCAGAAGATGGCGCCGGTAATCCGCCAGCTGTGGGAGCAAATGCCGGAACCCAAGTGGGTGATCTCCATGGGCGCATGCGCCACCTCCGGCGGCGTATTCAACAATTACGCCATCATTCAGGGCGTAAATCAGGTCATTCCCGTGGACATCTACGTCCCCGGCTGCCCGCCGCGTCCTGAGCAGCTGATCTATGCGATTACACTGCTGCAAGAAAAAATCCAGAAAGAACGCGGCACGTTCAAGAAGGCCTTGAATCTTTCATAGACATCCCTAGGGGAAAAGCGTTGGGCAATCGCTGACTATTCCTTGCCCGCAGCCATGGCCTTCATCATGAACGCCTGTACTTCCATGTTGAACATTTGCGGAGTGCTGGCCGGCCAGTTCTGGCGGTCAGCGTACATCTTGTTCAGGCCTTTTTGGATTTCCGGATCGCCGCCGGTAAAGCCGCGTACCAGTTCCTTCCACCGGCTGGCGAGTTTCTGTACGCTCTCGCTTTCGGGTTTTTCTCCAGCCGCCATCGCGGCTTCAACTTCTTTGATGAGTTCCTGCCAATCCTGCGTGACTTTGGCTTGCAGTTCCGGCGACCACAGTTTCCCGCGATCTTCCACTTTGGCCTGGGCTTCTTCGCTGTAATACTTTTTGGTCCATTCCATATCGTTCTGCCTTTCCATGACCTCAATGATTTTTCTCAGGACCGCCATGTCCGGCGCCTTCCGCGACGCTCCTGCCTGATTGCCTTCGGCGTCGCTTTTGACGTTAGCTGTCACCATCGCCTCCGTCTCGACTTCGCGTTCCGCTTCGACTTCTCTTTCGGCTAATTCGACGGCCAGAATGGCCATCTCCAGTTGCCGTCGTTTTTCCGTAAGCAGGCGGCGTTGCAGGCGAAGCGTGGATTGCAGGTCCAGGTCAGTGCTGTCCAGCAGGGTCCTGATTTCTTTCAGAGGCAAGCCAATAAATTTCAACGTGACGATCTGTTGCAGGCGGGCGAAATCGCGATCGGCATAGAGCCGGTAGCCAGCGTCCGTACGTCCGCTGGGTTTCAACAGGCCCAGCCGGTCGTAATGGTGCAGGGTTCGTACCGTGACTCCGGCCTTCTCCGCAAATTCCTTCACTTTGTACATGGCTTGCTTCTGGGCTCCATCATCGGGGCTGACGTAAGGTCAGGCTCAAGCGTTATTTCATACTTGTCCGTTTTATGCCGTTCTATTGCAGTTAAGAGCCTCGGCGGCCTAAAGTTCGTTGTTCCTTAACCATAATTTGGGTTGCCGTCTTTGGGTTGCCGGTCTAAAGAACGCCTGCAACCTTTTTTCTTTTGACTACGTATTTATATAACGCAAGTTCCAACGTCATACATGGTGTGCCTGCTTCGCGTCTGGAAAAGACGCCGGAGCGCCGGAAGGAGCATCGCTCGTGGGATATTTCAGGACGCAGGTAAAGCAAGTTCTTCGGCGGCTGAGCCGTACGCCCATGTTTACCGTTGTCACGCTGATCACGCTGGCCGCCGGAGTCGGAGCCAACACCGTGGTCTTCAGCGTGGTTGAGGGCATCTTGCTCAAGCCCCTTCCTTATCCCCACGCCGAGCAACTAATCAGCGTGGCCCATGCCGCGCCGGGGATCAACATCAAGGAAGTACCAAACGGTCCCTCAAACTACTTCATCTACCGCGACCAGAACCAGAGCTTTCAGGATATTGGATTGATGTCCGCTGACTCGGTAAGCGTAACCGGACTGGCTGAGCCTGAGCACTTGCAGGCCGAGCGCGTCACAGACGGCGTGATTTCGATCCTGGGCATACCGCCCATGCTGGGCCGCAGCTTCAGTAAGCAGGACGATACACCCGGCAGCCCGGACACGGTGGTCCTTACTTATGGCTATTGGCAGGGCAAGTTCGGTGGTGACCGCAACGCAGTAGGCCAGATCCTGAAAGTAGATGGAAAAGCGCGGCAGATCATCGGCGTGATGCCCGCAAACTTTACGCTGGTCAACACCCAGGAACCTGCGCTGCTGATTCCATTTCAATTTGACCGCAACAAGGCCCGTCTTGGGAACTTCAGCTATCCCAGCGTAGATAGGCTCAAACCGGGCGTGACCATGGAACAAGCCGCCGCCGATATCACGCGTATGCTACCCATCGTGTCGCAGGCTTTTCCCGCGCCTCCGGGCTTCAGCCTGAAGATGTTTGAGGATGCGCGCATCGGCCCGAACATCAAGCCGTTGAAAGACAGAGTCGTCGGCGACGTCGGCAAAGTGCTCTGGGTGTTGATGGCGTCCATTGGACTAGTGCTGCTGATTGCTTGCGCCAACGTA
>JANXPR010000269.1 GCA_025357215.1 Acidobacteriaceae bacterium
TCGCCTTTGGCCAGCAGCTTGCCGTGGACGCTGGTCTGGTACTGGCTGAACTGGTCCGTTCGCAGTGACGGATTGTATTTGCGCATGAACGCCGCGTCGGAATGGCACTTGCTGCATAGTGCGGGAATATCTTTTTTCGTAAAGGTCTTAAAGCCCGCGCTCTTACTCATGGCGTCAGGATCGTCCTTGGTGGCATCGCCGCCATGGCAACTGACGCAGGTGAGTCCTTTTTGCGAATGGATGTCCTGGGCAAACTGCTCGGCCGTGACTTTCAGCGGCGCGTCGAGACCGGAGTGGCAGTCAAGACAGGAATTCGGCGTGTCCGCGCCGGCCCGGCCGCAAAGGACACACACGGCCACAAATATCCCAAGAGCTAGAAGCGGACTTTTATTTCGCCACATGTCTTTATTTCGCCACATGTCTTTACTTTCCCGTACTCCGTTATTTCGCCAGGTCCTATTTCGCCAGATATCCATAGATAGTCATCGCCACGATAAAGGTGAGGGCAAAAATGGTTACGCCCAGCAGCATGCGCCCGCGGCGCCCGTCGCCCGTCTTGTCAAAGAACGGCAGCAGCAGCCACAACAGCCCCGCGAGGTTGAAAGCCATAATGCCCAGAACTTCACCATCCATGAACAACACTTTGGATGGAATCAATTTCAAGCTCTGGAACATAAACAGGAAGTACCACTCCGGCTTAATGCCCGCGGGCGCCGCGGAAAACGGATCGGCCTTGGCTCCCAGTCCCCAGGGCGAAAATGCCGCCAGCGCTCCCAAGACTCCCAGCGCAATGTACCAGGCCATCAGCTCGCGCAACAGGAAGTTGGGAAAGAACTTCATCTCTTTTTTCTTTTCTGGATGCTCCGTCCACTCAGCTTCCACTTTCGGCGGCGTACTCATACCAAAGCGTTGGACCAAGGCAATGTGCAGCAGGAGCAGGAAGGTGGTGATCCCCGGCAGAACGGCGATATGGAACCCGAAAAAGCGCGTCAGCGTGGCGCCCGTTACTTCTTCACCGCCGCGCAGAAAGATCATGACCTTGGCGCCGATGAACGGTACTTGTCCCGCGATTTCAGTTCCGACTTTCGTCGCGAAAAACGCCAGCGTATTCCAAGGCAGCAGATAGCCGCTGAAGCCGAAGCCCAGGACGAGAAAGAGCAGAATCATTCCGCTTACCCAGGTGAGTTCGCGTGGTTTGCGATAGGCCTTGAGAAAAGCCACGCTGAACATGTGGCAAAACGCGGTAAAGATCATCAGGTTGGCGGACCACGAATGAATGGAGCGAATCAGCCAGCCGAATTGCACGCGCGTCATGATGTACTGGACGCTCTCAAAAGCTCCGTCCGCGCTGGGACGGTAGTACAGCAAAAGCAGCGCGCCGGTGATGACCTGCACGCCGAAAAGAAACAGCGTCATCCCGCCCAGAAAATACCAGACGGAAAATTTGTGTTGGGGGACGGTCTTGTGGCGCAGCGGTTCGGTGAGTTTTTCCCAGCCAAAGCGCTCGTCCAGCCAATTGCGGACATTTAAGGGCAAGCTCACTGGTCATGCCTCCCGTTTTCGGCTGACTACAATTTCTTCACCGCGCAAATGGACTTCAAACGCATCGAGCGGGCGCGGCGGTGGACCGGAAACGTTGCGTCCGGTGAGGTCATACATTCCGTTGTGGCAGGCGCACCAGATCTGATGAAGCTCAGTGCGATATTGAACGGTGCAACTCAGGTGGGTACATGTAGCGGAGAGCGCCCGGTAATCTCCTTCCGCGCTCAATACCAAAATGCCGGGCTTGCTGCCAAAACGAAAAATCTTAAAGGAGTTGGGTTTCAGTTCGCCCACTTTTCCGGCGACAACTTCGTCTCCGCCCAGGTCCGGCAACGCAGGAGGCACCAGGTAGCGCAGCACGGGATAGATAAATGACACGACGGATGCCAGCACGCCGCCACCTAACATGATTTCCGTCAGCCGGCGTCTTGTGGTCTGAGGCCCTGAGTGATCCTCAATCTTCATCACTGCTCTCCTTGCGGATAGCGCAACTCGCTTTACCGTCCGTTACAGCAGTTTGGGTCTGGAACTTTACTTTTTCCACGGCATTGAAGGCGGGAGTATAGCAACGGATGCGTCACAGAGATTGTGATCGCCGTCACACAGAGCGGAGCTTTCTAATTTTTGCCGCGAACGGGCAGCGACGATGTGTGAATTGCCACGCTTCGCTGCTGAAAACACTTTGATATAATTTGATCCTGCGAACAAAGTGTGGCGCTATCGTCTAGGGGTTAGGACGTGAGATTCTCAATCTTAAAACCCGGGTTCGATTCCCGGTAGCGCTACCAAAACCTTCCTGTTTTACCCTTCCCGGCCATACTGTGCGAATACGAACAGCGTTTGCGCGCAGCGCTGTCAAGATGTACTTCTTCGTAATTGATTCCCTGTGTGAAACGCGTTATGATGTGGCAGCCCTGAGGGGTGAGATGTCTTGTCCGTTCATTGAAAAATCAGAAGCAAGCAATTGGCACTTAGCAATTAGCCAAGTCAAAGTCCAAAAGAGGCCGAAAAAAGGACTTCGACTGGCTTATGACTGTCTTGTCGAATTGCACTTAGGCCTTTATTTGCAACAAAAAGCAGCCTTACCGGGGGTGGGGGTCATATCGGGTAATCTGGTGATCCGGTGATCTGGTGATCGGAAATCCGGAACACCACGCGCACGAAGTCGGACGGGATGAGGAAAAGCAGGTCCCTCCTTTTAGGTCGGAATCACAAATCCGGAAGGACAAATCCGAAAGGGGTTCCCCGGGGATGAATCGTGTAAGTCTATATTTTCCGGGGATGAAGGGTGGAGGGGTGGTATACCCCCATCGGGGCATCGGTGATCTGGAGATCTGGTGACCGGAAATCCGGAACACCGCGCGCGAAGAGCCGCCTTGATTCAGTCCCTGAAGATGGGCGGTGTGTCGCTGGTATCAAACGATTCCATTTCATTGGTTGGCTCAGGAAGACCCTGCATAAGCCGCAAGCAGCGGTTCCAACGCAAAAGGGCGTCATCGTTTCCCGCGGGACGGATCTTTTCCGCGTCCTCAAAACAGCGCATCGCGTTCTCAAAGCTTGCGACCATGGCGTGGGCCAGGTGGCCGGCTCGCAGTTGTGCCTTGGCCCGGCGTTCGAAGAGGATTCCCTGATAGTAAGAGCGCTCGTAGGGACTGGAAAGCTTTTCGAAGCAGCTTTGCGCTTCGCGTAACCCGTCGTTCTGGCTGCCGGTAAACTGGTCGGTAATCGCCAGGCCCAACTGGCGCAAAGCCATCTGGTTCTCGGGATCAATCGCCAAAACGTCGCGGCAGATGGATTCCGCCTCTTCCGCCTGGTTCAGGTAGCGATAGTGTTGCACTTTGGCCAGCGCTTCAGCTATGCCGCTTTTCGAAATTGTTTTAAGTTGCCTTTCCATCATGTTCTACCACCGGGCATGTTCTACCACCGGGCTCATTCTACTCCGCTTTTGCCGTTCCCCGTATCTTGCGCACCAACTTCAGGATTGGATCATAAAACTCGTCGACCACGCGCTCCTTCAGCGGGATGATCGCGTTATCGGTAATTTTGATTTCTTCCGGGCAAACCTCGGTACAGCATTTGGTGATATTGCAGTATCCAATGCCTAACTCGTTCTTCAGCAGTTTAGTCCGGGAAACATTGTCCAGCGGATGCATTTCCAGCGACGCAACACGCACGAAGAAGCGGGGCCCGCCAAACTCTTCCTTCATATGATGGTCGCGGACCACGTGGCAGACATCCTGGCACAGGAAGCACTCGATGCATTTGCGAAACTCCTGCACGCGGTCCACGTCTTCCTGATACATTTTCCACTCGGTGTTGGGCTTGGGCGTGAACGGAGGAATCTTCTTGTTGACGCGGTAATTCCACGACACGTCCGTGACCAGGTCTTTAATTACCGGGAAAGACTTCATGGGGTAGACGGTAATGGGCTTGTCCGTGGGCAGGGCGTCCATGCGGGTCTTGCAGGTAAGCCGGGGCCGGCCATTGACTTCCGCCGAGCAGGAACCGCACTTGCCCGCCTTGCAGTTCCAGCGCACGGCAAGGTCCGGTTCCAGATGTCCCTGGATGTAGTGCAGCGCATCAAGGACCACCATGCCCGGAGCAATTGGAACGGTATATTGTTTGGCCCCTCCGGCTTCCTGATTACCCCGGAAGACTTCCAGGATCGCATCCGCCATTCTGCCTCCCTTTCGCTTATCTCTTTCGTTCCAAGAAGAACAATTTCACCAGGCTGGTCGTGCCGACACCTATTTTTCTTCGGCCAAAAGCTCGAGCAGCTTATCCGGGACCGCATCGACGGGAACCTGCTGAAGCTTCATCCGGTCGCCATCGCGAGTAATCACGTTGTGCTGCTTGCCCCAGGTTTGTTCGTCGAGCTTGGGGAAATCGATCCGGCTATGCGCGCCGCGGCTTTCCTTGCGTGCCACCGCGGAACGGGTTACGGCCTCAGACACCGTCAACATGGATTTCAGATCGTTGGAGAGATGCCATCCAGGATTGAAGAGCCGTGAACCTTCCACCCGGACCTTTGCGGCCCGCTGTTTCAGCTTTTCCAGCTCGACCATTGCTTTGTCCATGTCCTCTGCAACGCGGAAAATGCCGACCAGGTTCTGCATTACCTCTTGCAGATCGCGATGAACGCTGTACGGGTTCTCGCCTTCGCCACGGTCAAAAGGAGCCACCATGTCGCGTTCCGCTTCAGTGATCTGCGCGGGATCAATCGATGGCGCCGAAGTTTTGTTGGCAAACGCAGCGGCGCCGATCCCGGCCCGCCGTCCGAATACCAGCAAATCGGAAAGAGAGTTTCCACCCAGGCGGTTCGCGCCGTGCAATCCAGCCGCGGCTTCACCGGCGGCGAACAGGCCCGGCAGTGAAGACGCCGCCGTTTCCGCTTCAACTCGGATTCCACCCATCATGTAGTGACACGTGGGCCCGACTTCCATCGGCCCTTTTGTGATGTCAACGTCAGCAAGCTCCTTGAATTGGTGGTACATGCTGGGCAGCTTCTGCTTCACATAGTCGGCGGGCTTGTGGGAAATGTCCAGGTACGCGCCGCCGTGCTCACTGCCCCGGCCTTCGCGGACTTCGGTGTAGATGGAGCGCGCAACTACATCTCGCGTGGAAAGCTCCATGCGTTGGGGATCGTATTTCTCCATGAACCGTTCGCCGTTCTTGTTGCGCAGCATACCGCCTTCGCCGCGCACCGCTTCCGTGACCAGAATTCCCTGCACGCCCGGTGGCCACACCATGCCGGTGGGATGGAACTGGACGAATTCCATATCCAGCAACTCCGCTCCCGCGTCGTAGGCCAGCGCCATGCCGTCGCCGGTGTACTCCCATGAATTTGAGGTCACTCGCCACGCTTTGCCGATCCCGCCCGTGGCCATGACAACCGACTTGGCTTTCAGGACTACGAAGCGCCCTTGTTCGCGCCAATACCCAAATGCACCCACCACGCGGTTTCCGTCCGTAAGCAGACGAATGATCGTGCACTCCATGAAGACATCAACGCCGAGTTGCACGCCGCGGTCCTGCAGCGTGCGGATCATCTCCAGACCAGTGCGGTCGCCGACGTGGCAAAGCCGCTTGAAGGTATGGCCGCCGAAAGCGCGTTGCAGGATGTCGCCGTCCGAGGTGCGGTCAAACAGCGCGCCCCACTGCTCCAGCTCGCGCACGCGATCGGGAGCTTCCTGGGCGTGGAGCTGGGCCATGCGCCAGTTATTCATGAGCTTGCCGCCGCGCATGGTGTCACGGAAGTGCGTGCTCCAGCTATCGGCCTTGTCCACGTTGGCCATTGCGGCCGCAATGCCGCCTTCGGCCATCACCGTGTGCGCTTTCCCCAGCAGCGATTTAGAAACCACAGCTACGCGGGCTCCAGCCGCCATGGCCTCAATCGCGGCCCGCAGCCCCGCCCCTCCGGCGCCGATGATCAGGACATCATGTTCATGGGTCTCGTACTTCGTTTCATTGGTCACAGTATTCTCAAGTCCTTGATCATGCCGCTGGAAACCATGCGGACATAGAAGTCGGCGAATCCCACCGAGATCAAACTCGCCCAGGCAAATATCATGTGGCGTTCATTCAGAAAACTCGCTTTTTTCCACGCGCCATGGCGTTTAAGGTTGAACGCCGTGCAGGAGAAGCAGTCCAGGTTGCCGCCAATAAGATGGCGCAGCGAGTGGCAGGAGAACAAATAGCAGGAGAGCAGCACAATGTTCACCAGCAGCACCAGCGACCCCAGCCCGATACCGAAATGGAGTTTCTGATCGGGGCCGGGAAACCAAAAAGCGCGAAGCGCGTCATACCAGAGAAAGCAAAGGAAGACGATGGCGCCATAAAGAAAATAGCGATGTGTGTTTTGCAGGATGAACGGGAACTTTGCTTCGCCGCGATACTTGCGCTGCGGGTTCTCACCCACGGCGCAGGCTGGTGGATCCAATAAGAACGCGCGGTAGAGGGCCTTGCGATAGTAGTAACAGGTTGCCCGGAAACCCAGTGGGAAAGCCAGAATCAGCATTGCAGGTGAAAACCACAGAGGCAGCCAGTGGTGCTGAGGATCAATCAAGGGCGAGTAAAAGGGCGAGAGGTACGGCGCCGATTCATAGAATTTACCTTCGAAAGCGCGGAACGTAGCATAGAGGCTGAACCCTCCCATTAGGATCCATACCGGGACTGACTCCAGCCACCAGGCGTCGCGGCGCAACGTGCGACCTGCGGCGGCCGGTACCACCGAGCTTCTGCTTGCAGCCAAACTTCACCTCCAAGGGTGAAACGAAAACTCATAAGTGTAGCAAATGGACTGTTTTCTGACATCCCGAACGCAACAACGAGCGCTCAGCAGCGCTCGCGCGTAGAACTGCATGTGTGTTCAGAGCAGGTCAGGAGAGTGTGTTGAACCAAGCGCCAGTGTTGGTCTTCGTCGGTCAAAGCTTTGCGTATTCCGTCTTGGTCGAATGAATGAGATTGACGATGGATAGTAGCCGCTTTGGCCGGTCTTTAGGTTACGAGATTTTCGCCTTCGTGGTTGGATTCAGCAGCGCCGCGAAAGTGAGCGACTTGTGCGCCTCGTGGATCACTTTGCGCCTGGCCGATCACATCGAAGAGTGCCTCGATGTTGAACGGTTTGGAAAGATACGCGTCCATGCCGGCGGCGAGGAAGCGCTCCTCGTCTCCTTTGATCGCGTGTGCCGTAAGGGCAATGATGGGGACATGGCGGCCGGTGTTTTCCTCGGCGTGGCGGATTTGTCTCGCCGCACTCAGTCCGTCGAGAACTGGCATTTCAATATCCATCAGGACTACGTCAAAATCCTGTTGCTGGACTGCCGCCACCGCTTCCTGGCCGTTTTCGACAATCGTCACCACGGCGCCGCGCTTTTGCAGAAGCTTTTTTGCCACGGCCTGGTTGATCTTGTTATCTTCCGCCAGCAGGATCCGAATATCGGTCTTCTCTTTGAGCTTGCCTGTGTCGGCGGAAAAGAATTTTTTCCGCGGAGCATGGTCCACGGCAAACTGCGCCGTGAAGAAAAAAGTGCTGCCCCGGTCCAATTGACTTTCTACCCAGATGCGGCCTCCCATTTTTTCCACCAGTTTTCGGGTTATCACCAGTCCAAGCCCGGTACCGCCAAACCGTCGCGTGGTGGAGCCATCAACCTGGGAGAAGGATTCGAAAATCCTTTCATGGGCTTCTACCGGCATTCCAATACCGGTATCGCGAATTTCGAATTGCAGTTGGGCGCCGTCGGCGCTGCCGGCTTTGTGTTCCACCTGGACTGCCACTTCACCCCGTTCGGTAAATTTGATTGCATTCCCGATCAGATTGATCAGAATTTGCCGCACCCGTCCCGGATCGCCCACCAGAGCATCGGGGACATCCTCATCAACGTAGTACACAAGATCCAGGCCCTTCTCTGCCGCCCGGAAACCCAGACTCTTCGTGATGCCATCCAACGTCTCGCGCAACTGGAAGGGGACGCATTCCAACTCCATCTTTCCGGCTTCGATTTTGGAAA
>JANXPR010000353.1 GCA_025357215.1 Acidobacteriaceae bacterium
CGTATCACGGGGCTACGCGTCGCTCGATTATCATCTGGCCGGTTCGTGGGAATCGCCCATGGTCAAGCTGGATATTCTCGTCGCCGGCGAGCCCGTGGACGCGCTCTCCATCATCGTGCATCGCGACTTTGCTTACGACCGGGGACGCGCGCTGGTCTCGAAAATGCGCGAACTCATTCCCCGGCAGATGTTTGAGGTGCCCATACAGGCGTCGATTGGCGCCAAGATCATTGCGCGTGAAACGGTTTCGGCGATCCGTAAAAACGTTTTAGCCAAGTGCTACGGTGGCGACATCTCGCGTAAGCGCAAGCTCCTGGAAAAACAAAAAGTAGGTAAAAAGCGCATGAAGCGCATCGGCCGAGTGGACATTCCGCAGGAGGCCTTCCTGGCCGTACTCAAAGTGGGCGACAATCAGTAGACCCGCGTGCGCTCAGCCCAATACGCCCCGTTCTGCTTTTCATTGGTTACCAGAAATGTGCAAATCCTTTCTTTTCTTTCCCGCAGACTAACAATTTCTGGTGCAAACGAAAATACCCTAGCGCTGAGCATCCTAAGCTTATGATTTAAAGGCAGTTATTCGGCAGTTCAGCTACGGGGTGCTCAAGCCACTTGGGCCAAGATTCCGGCTCCTCTGTCCAAAACCGCAATACGAATTGCACAGGTTTTCCACAGGAAAAACTACGTCCCATTTTGGAACTCGCGGACCCCCGCCCAAACGCTCAGTAGCTCGGAATACGTCCGGGCGGGCACTCGCCTTTGGGACTCACGGCAACGCGCGTTGTCCCTGTCGAACCATGCCTTTGCAGCTAATCGTGCTTGAAGTTCACGGTGATGAATGTATCCACTTCCACGGGTTCGCCATTGAGTATGTACGGGCGATAGCGCCATTGCCGCACGGCGTCCACCGCGGCGGAGACCAGCAGAGGATGTCCGCTGATCACGTTCAAGCTTTGGATGGTGCCGTCCTTGGAAATTACAGCCTGCAGTTTCACCACGCCTTGCAAACGGATGATCGATGCGGGCCGGGGGTAAATTGGCTCAACTCTCCGCAACAACAAACCTTCTGATAACACTGAGGGACGGCGCTTCGGCGGATCTTCGTGCTTGGGCATTGACGAACTGGGGCGGAAATCCGGCAGGGCATTGGCTACGCAGTTTCCAATGCAGCTATACGGTGGATCGCCGATTGGTTCATCCGGTCCAGCGGGCTGGTCGGGTCGACCATACGGAAGGGCACTGGGGTTATTGTTGATTGCAATTGTTGCGTAAGTTGGTGTGCGTGGACCAGACGGATGAGGCCCAGGATCGCTGTTGGCGGGATGGTCCGCCAACGCCACGGCATGCAGGGGTGCCGCGGGTACTCGAGCGGACGCCGGAATGATGCCGGAAGAGAACAGCGGAATGAGAACGAGCACACTGGCGACGATGGCTTCCGCCACAAACGCCATGGCCATGGGCCAGCGCTTTCCATTGCGCCGGGCAGATGAGGATTCCAGAAGACTATCTCGAAACATGTGAACCTCCGTGTGATGATTTGACACCGGAGTACCATGCGCATGTTCCGCGTTGCGAGTGTTGCCGAGAAAAATAAATAGGCCGCCAATAACAGGCGGCCGCTGAGATTAACGGAACAATTACGGCTTCTTTGGTGTCGTGGGCGCTGCCGGTTTGGAGGCGGGCACGCCGGTGACCGGGTTCTCCGCGTTGTATGCGTCTACCAGTTCCTTGGTGATATTGTTGCCGGCGCTGGCCCACAGCACGGGACTGGTTTGCGGATTCGAAGCATCCAGGACCACGCCAAACCCGTTGCTGCCGGCGTACTTTTCCAGGACCGCAAACATCTTCTTTCCCAGCCGGCCCACAATCTCCTGCTCCGACTGTTGGACTTCAGCCTGGAAGTCTTCATAGCTGCGTTGCAGGGCTTTCTGTTTCTCGGTTAGTTCTTTCACGCGGCGGCTGCGCTCGGCTTCACTCAGCTTATCGCTTTGCGTCTGGAGTTGGGCCTTGAGTTTTTCTACCTCGTCATTCTGGGCCTTCAGCGCATTGTTGCGTGGGCTGAAGCGTTGCTGCAAAGCGTCAAATTCTTGCTTGCCATCATTTGAGTTAACAATAGCGTCCTGAAAGTACACAACCGCGGTTTTGCTACTGGCAGATAACGCAACGGGTGGCGCGGAGCTCTGCGCAGTAACGTCCCCGGAAAACACGATACCCAGGGCCAGGCAAAGTGCTATACGGCAAACTCCAAATTTGTTGAACATGGTTGGCACGACTCCTTCGGTGCGCTTCATTCAAGCACACTGTCCTGAAAAAAAGAAAAATGCGCTGTGGAAGCAAATAAAAAGGCCGCCCGCAATGGACGGCCTTATGAGACTACCGGAAACTGTTACGGCTTCTTCGGCGTCGTGGTGGCGGGAGCCGCTGGCTTGGGTGCGGCGGGTTTCGGTGCGGCAGCGCCTCCTGCCGGCTTTGCGGCGGGTACGCCGGAAACCGGGTTCTCCACGTTGTAAGCGTCCACCAGTTCCTTGGTAAACACAGTGCCGTCATTGGCCCACAGAACGGTCTGTCCGGTGGAAACGTCCATCACCACGCTGTACGCGTTGGCTTTGGCGTATTTGCCCAGAACCACCATCATTTTGGAGCCGATGCGGTTAACCACTTCCGCCTGGGCCTGCTGGACTTCATTCTGGAAATCTTCGTAATCGCGCTGCAGGCCCTTCTGGCGGCCTTCCAGGTCTTTCACGCGTTTTGCGCGTTCTTCGTCGCTTAGCTTGTCGCCCTGTGCCTGGAGCTGTTTGGTCAGGTTGTCAAACTCATCTTTGCGGTTCTTCAGGTCAGCTTGTTTTACGCCAAACTTGGTCTGCAACTGGTCGGCTTCTTTTTTGCCTTCGTTGCAGTTTTCAATGGCT
>JANXPR010000373.1 GCA_025357215.1 Acidobacteriaceae bacterium
GTTGACAGAGATATAGAGCACGATAACCACGCCAGTGCCGATCGCCAGCGACAGCGGCAAGTTGCGCTTGGGATTCTGGACTTCACCGGCGGTGAACGTCACGTTGTTCCACGCGTCGGCGGAGAAGAGCGAACCCACTTGCGCCACGGCCAGCACGGTGAGAGTGCTGATCCAAACTCCGGGCTGAATCTCATGCAGCGATCCCAGAGAAGCGTTGCGCCAGAAGCTGCCGAAGTTGGCGGCAATGGCTTCATGGTTGCGTCCCAGGAAGATTCCTGCGAAAACCAGCGCTGCGAGAGCAGAAACTTTGGCGATGGTGAAAATGTTCTGGACCAGCGCGCCCAGCTTTACGCCAAACGTATTCAAGATCGTAAGGAAGATCACGACGATGATGCCCGCAAGATTTTGGGTGTTCAGTCCGACGTCCATGTTGCCCAGGACCATGGGGCCGATGTGAATGGGCTGAACGTGGAAATGTAACGCCGGGAAAATCCAGTTGTCGGCGGCGACGGACGGGAAAAAGTATCCGAGAAATTTTCCAAAGGCCACGCCCACGGCGGCGATGGTGCCGGTCTGAATGACCAGGAAGAGAGTCCATCCGTAGAGAAATCCCCACAAGGGGCCGAGCGCTTCGCGCAAGTAGACATATTGTCCGCCAGCCTTGGGCATCATGGCAGCAAGTTCGCCGTAGCTCAGCGCGCCGACGATGGTCAGAAAGCCGGTGACTGCCCACGCCAGGATCAGGAGCGCGGGCGAATCGGTGAGGCGGGCGATATCGGCGGACACAATAAAGATGCCGGAGCCGATCATCGATCCCATGACCAGCGTGGTGGCGCTGGTAAGTCCCAGGCCTTTGACCAAGCCTTCACTGGTGGTCTGCGATGCGTTAGAGCCTAGCTCTGCTGAGGTGGACATAGTTTTGTTCCGTATGTTTTACCCTAAAACGCGCAGAAAGTCCGCAACTGCTTTGGCTGGAGACTCAAGAAGATCAGAGATCACGGCGACGGAGTCAGCGCCCGCCGCCTGGACTTCGCGTGCGTTGGCGCGGGTGATTCCGCCGATGGCGACCAAGGGTTTCGTTGTAGCCGCACGCGCTGCGCGCACGCCGTCGAGTCCGACGACAGGATCAGGATTGGCCTTGGATCCGGTGGCAAAAACCGGCCCGATGGCAATGTAGTCGACGGGGAGCGAGTCGGCTTCGCGGACTTGAGCAAGGTTGTGGGTGGAAAAACCGATTGTGCGCGTTTTCCCATCTTTGATCTGGTCGAAAATCTTGCGTGCGGCGGTGGGCGAGAGGTCGTCCTGACCGAGATGGACGCCGTCGGCATCGCAGGCGAGAGCGAGGTCGGTGCGGTCGTTGACGATGAAGGTTGCTTTGCTCAAAGTTACGCGGCGTAGTTCACGCGCGTTCACGAGAAACGTGCGAGCGTCAGACGCTTTGTCGCGATATTGGATGATGGTCGCACCGGCGGCGAGCAGCTGCTCGGCAAAGCTGACCATGGCTCGCAGCGGGTTGGACTTCGCGGCGAAGCTGGAGAAGTCGAGGATGGGGTAAAGGGTGGGGAGGGGCATTATTTGGATTCGCAGAACCGGTAAATCCTATGAATTCGGCTTTCCTGATTGCAGCGGGGGCGAGTATAGACGTACGCCAACTGCTATGACGTTTCAAATAACGACTCATCTAATTAGAGTCTTGTAGTCCTCAGCTATATCTTCAAAATATGCCTGCAAAAACCTTAGAGGGATTTGGCGGCCTACAATGCTCGAAAATGTCTGCTCAACGGTGCCATCTGGATTGGCGACGAAGATTCTGGGCGGATCGCCTGTGCGCCGCACTCCTGTCAAAATGTTGTTTCTTATTGCTCGCCTGAAGACCAACCTTGCAAATTGATCTTCTTTCGGCAGGGAGTAGCCGATAATATGGATCTCTGTCGCAGAAGAGATGGCCTTGTACACCCAGCGCCATGTGCGTTTAAGAAAGTCATATTTGAATTCCTTCGCGGATACCGGAGGAACAATAACAGGAGCAATTTCTTTAAGTTTAGGCGTTCTGCCTAAATTGAATTCGGGATAGTAGCAGAGTTGCTTGTCATGTTTGTCAACCTCTTTTTCGTAGCCGAGGCCTCGCAGCCTCTTGGTTTCAAACCAGTCAACGGAGCCGTGCGGCTTCAAGAGCGAGAACTCTTTGTTCTTTCGATGGCGCGAGTAGGTGTATAGGAAACCAGGATCACCCGGAAGATCTTCAAGGGCTCGCTCTAGTGTCAGATCCCAGTTAAATGTGATTAGGGTATCGCCTCTTTTTAGATTTTCCCGCACAAACGCTCTAACAAATTCTTGCTCCTTCTTCTTGTTCATTTGGGACCAAATGTAGTCCGTGACCGCCTTCAGAGTGATTTCGCTCACGCTTTCGAGTTTGCTTGTCGACCATACTCTGCTTTTGATGAACTCTTCACTATTAAACTTCTTCGCCATCTCGACAAGGTTTAGGAAGTCTTCAATATTGGGATAATTTCTTAGACTTTCGTCAAATCCTGGATAAAGGTACCTTAAGATGTCATGAACGATCTTCGCCTTCGAAGCCTCTTTAGTTTGAAGCAAAAGAATTGACTGGCGGAGAATATCTCGAGCAATGGCTATACCGCAAGACGCGGAGACCCCTGCACCGAAGACAAAAACACGACGATTTGGGATTCTACTTCCTTTTGCTTTCATGCTCGGTTCTGCTTGAAGCAGAATTGTAGCTTGGGTTTGAGAACATTCTCACGGAAATTCTCTCGGACGCTCGAATACGGACAGCGATGCCCGCCAAGGGCATGGGTGTCCCGTCGGCGGCAGAACTCCCCGCGTCGGCATGGCAGAGGAGAGATTCCCGGGATCCTTCGGCTCGCCCTTGGTCGCTCCGCTCCCGCGGACTTGCTTGATTAGATAACAACGACGGCTCCAATCCGAGTGCCGAGTAAACTTGAGTTTGCGAAAACCAAGACTCGGAGAGAAAGGAGCCGCA
>JANXPR010000378.1 GCA_025357215.1 Acidobacteriaceae bacterium
AGTTTTTCCAGCGCTTCGCGCAACGCCGTATGCTGGTGCGAATCCACGGTGTACAGGCCGGCAAAAACCATTGGCTTGAGTTCTTCAAAGCCGGGCAACGGCTCAAGCGCCGGACGCGCATCGTCGGTGATGGTATCGCCGATCTTGGTATCGGAAACCGTTTTGTTGTTGGCGACCATAAAGCCCACTTCGCCGGCCACCAGCTCATCAATTTCAACCGGCTTGGGAGTGAGCACGCCGAGGGTTTCCACGTCCAGCGTTTTGCCGTTCCACCACAAACGGACTTTCATTCCCTTGCGCAGCGTGCCTTCAAACAAACGGGCCAGCACGATCACGCCACGGTAAGGATCAAACCAGGAATCAAAAATCAGCGCCTGCAAAGGATGGTTGGGATCGCCCTTGGGCGGCGGCAACCGCTTGACGATGGCTTCCAGCAATTCCGGAACACCCAGGCCGCTCTTGGCGCTCACCAGCATGGCGTTTGTGGTGTCCAGGCCAACGGTCTGTTCGATCATTTCCTTGGCACGAGGAATGTCGGCGGAGGGGAGGTCAATCTTATTTATGACCGGGATGATTTCCAGGCCGTGATTAATGGCCAGATAAGCATTGGCCAGAGTCTGCGCTTCCACGCCCTGCGAAGCGTCCACGACCAGCAGCGCGCCTTCGCACGACGCGAGCGAACGTGAGACTTCGTATGAGAAGTCCACGTGGCCGGGCGTATCGATGAGATTGAGCTGATATTCCTGGCCGTCTTGCGCCATGTACTTCATGCGCACGGCGTGGGCCTTAATGGTGATACCGCGTTCCTTTTCCAGGTCCATGGCGTCCAGCACCTGGGCATGCATCTCGCGCATAGACAGCGCTCCCGTCAGCTCCAGGAGCCGGTCAGAGAGCGTGGATTTGCCGTGATCGATGTGAGCGATGATGGCAAAATTTCGGATGTGTGCGCGATCCATGGGTGGGCTACTAGGTTCTATTCTAGCATCTGGGCTGGGGGGCCTTGTGGTGGCTTCGGAGAGCAAAACCTTGAAACACGGAGGAAAGGGGTAAACGGAGGAGATTGGAGAAATTGGCGCAAACATTACCTACCAATTCGATGATGTCACTGTAGAAGAAGGAACTCCTCTTGCATTGTTTCCCAGACCTCCGCTAACTCCGTTCCTCCGTGTCCCAAAGGTTTTCGTTTAGAGATGTGATCGACCCTACGCCCTTGCGCAACGGTGCTCCTCCCTTTATGCTGCACCTTCTCGAACTACTTGGAGGGTTCTCCCATGCGCCGAGTTCTTGCCACCTTGTTCTTGTGTTCGCTTGGTTTCGCTGCCGCCCAGCAGCCAGCTCCAACCGTGAAAGACTTCATCCGCGAGCAGTCGCCGGTGATTGCGCTGGAACACGTCCGCGTGATTGACGGCACGGGGGCCGCCGCGAAGGCCGATCAGACGATTGTGATCTCGGGCGGAAAGATTGCCGCAATTGGCGCAAGCGGTTCGGTGCAAATCCCGGCGGACGCCAAGCGCCTGGACTTCACCGGACACACGGCGCTGCCCGGACTCGTGGGGATGCACGACCATCTTTTTTATCCCGCGGGCGGCGGGCTGTATCACGACATGCCGTTCAGCTTTCCCCGGCTGTATCTGGCACTGGGCGTTACAACGATCCGTACTACGGGCAGCATGGAACCGTACACCGATCTTGAATTGAAGAAGTCCATCGACGCGGGCAAGTCAACGGGGCCCAAGATAAACGTGACGGGACCGTACATGGAAGGCGAAGGCCTGCCGTTGGTGCAAGTCCACGCGCTCAAGGACGCTGACGACGCGCACCGCACCGTAGCTTATTGGGTGGAAGAAGGCGTACGTTCGTTCAAGGTTTACAACTACATCACGCGCGCGGAACTCAAAGCCACCATTGAAGAAGCCCACAAACACGGAATCAAGGTCACCGGGCATCTGTGCTCCGTTGGATTCCGTGAAGCTGCCGAGCTGGGCATTGACGATCTGGAACATGGGCTTACCACGGACACTGAATTTCATCCCGACAAGAAGCCGGATGTTTGTCCGAACCCGAATCAGGCGGTGATCGCCGCGAATAAACTGGACGTGAACGGTCCGGAAATCCAGACAACGATCAAGACCATGGTCCAGCATCACGTGGCTTTGACTTCAACGTTGCCGGTGTTTGAGCAGTTCGTGGCGTCGCGTCCGGACGTCCCGCAGAAAGCGCTGGACGCGTTGAGTGACGACGCGCGCAAAGCCTACCAGGCCGCCCGAGCTCGCGTCGCGCAGAATAAAGAAAGTCCGTGGCCGGTGATGTTCCAGAAAGAAATGGAGTTTGAGCGCGCATTCGTCAAGGCCGGAGGCACGCTGCTGGCTGGGCTCGATCCCACAGGTCTGGGAGGAGTGATCGCCGAATATGGCGACGAACGCGAAGTTGAATTGCTGGTGGAAGCGGGGTTCACTCCGCTAGACGCCATCAAGATCGCCACGCTGAACGGCGCGGAATTTCTGGGCGAGCAAGCGCATGTGGGATCGCTAGCTGTGGGCAAACAAGCGGATATTCTGGTGGTGAAGGGCGATCCTTCGTCCGCGATTACGGATATTGAGAACGTGGAAATTGTTTTTAAAGACGGCGTGGGATGGGATTCAAAAAAGATGGTGGAATCGGTGAAGGGACAGGTGGGGATACGGTAAGAACATTCGCCACAGATTTGCTGTAGATGAACGCGGATTGGGAGTTAGCCGCGAATCAACGCGAAATGGACGCGAATCGAGAACCTACCACGGAGACACGGAGGCCCGGAGTAAAACAGTAAGCAGATTCCTAGTTCACCCGGAGTAAAACAGTAAGCAGATTCCTAGTTCACAATGAAGCCTTCTCTCATCCTCGCCTCCTCCTCTCCCCGCCGGCAGGAATTGCTCCGCGAGGTTGGCGTTGCGTTTGAAGTTGATCCCGCGCACATCAATGAAGACACGTTTGCAGGCGAACAGGCGTTGCCTTACGTGCTGCGGCTGGCGGAAGAGAAAGCGCGGGTCGTTGCGGCGCGCCATCCGGAAAGCTACGTGCTGGGTGCGGACACCACAGTTATCGTGGATGGGGAAATCCTGGCCAAGCCGGTCGATGCCGCCGACGCCGTCCGCATGTTGCGGATGCTTTCCGGCATAGGACATGAAGTAACGACAGCGGTGAGTTTGATCGAGCCAAGCGGCGATGGCAAGACCGAGCGCGCTGACACACGCCACTGCACCACGAAAGTTTTCTTCAGGAAAGTAAGCGAGGAAGAGATCCAGAAATACGTGGCTGGCGGCGAGCCCATGGACAAGGCAGGAGCGTACGCCATCCAGGGCGGGGCGGCAACGTGGGCCGTCCGCCTGGAAGGCGAGTATTCTAATGTGGTTGGGTTGCCTCTACCGTTAATAACGGAGATGCTAAAGGCCAGGCACCTGATCTGAAAAGCGTAGAGCCGGAGCGGCTAAAAACTACTTCTTGTCAGCCGGCGGAGCAGGCGTAGCGGAGTTGCCGTTCTGTTCGCCATCCTTCATTGCGCCTTTGAAATTCTTGATGGCATCGCCCAGACCTTTACCCAGATCGCCGAGCTTGCTGGGGCCGAAGAAAATAAGGGCAATGCACAGGATGATTAACAGTTCTGGAACGCCAAGTTTTCCACCAAACATTTTTCCACTCCATCACCGGAACCACCTTGCTGGTGAGCGTTCCGTGTCTTAAAAGGGTTAGCTTTCGAGTCAAATTGTAGGCCAAGATTGGCGGGCGAGTCAAAGAAACATTGGAACTTGAGTAACTTAGCGGCCATGGGGATTAGGTTCTTTAATAAACCCTTAGGATTCAAAGGCTTCCAATCAAGCTGGCCAGCAGGGCCGTACGCCGGGGAAATTCCTCCAAAAGGATCGACTCATGGGCCGCGTGAGCGCCTTCACCCACGGCTCCCAGGCCGTCCAGGGTGGGCACGCCCAGAGCAGAAGTAAAGTTGCCGTCAGATCCGCCGCCGGTAGAAGCCTCGTCCAATGCCAGCCCCATTTTTTTGGCTTGCTCCTGGGCGAGATGGAAGAGCTTCACGGTGCCGTCAGTGCGCTCCATGGGCGGACGGTTCAGGCCTCCGGTGATTTCCACGGTGCAGTTGGCATTGACCGGCTTGAGCGCCGCGAATCTGGCTTCGAGTTCACGGGCATCGGCGGCGCGGGCAATGCGAATGTCGACCTCGACGGAAGCTTCGGCGGCGACCACGTTCGTCCGCGTGCCGCCGTGGACCACGCCCGGGTTTACCGTAATGCCACGTGAAAGGTCAGTAAATTTTGTGACCTCAAGAATCTGGTGGGCCAGTTCAATGACCGCGCTTTGTCCTTTTTCAAAATCCACGCCGGCGTGGGAAGCGCGTCCGCGCACGCGGATGGTGAAATCGCCCACGCCTTTACGCGCCGTTTTCAAATAACCTTGCAGGCCTTGCGCCGGTTCCAGCACCAGAGCAGCTTCGCAGCCGCGGGCGGTGGCTTCCACCAAAGGGCGTCCGGTGGTGCTGCCAATTTCTTCGTCGGTATCCAGCAACACGGTGACCGGGCGATGACCGGCGCCGCTGGTGGTGCGCAGAGCACGCAGGGCAAAAAGCATCATGGTGATGCCGGCCTTCATGTCATACACGCCGGGACCGTAGGCGCGTCCGTTTTCGATGCGAAACGGCATGTGGTTGAGCGTACCCAGCGGCCACACGGTATCAAAGTGTCCGAGTAGCAGGACTGGCTTGCCCGCCGTGCCGGGAAATTCCACTTTCAAGTTGTCGCCAGCTTCTTCCTGCGGATCGAATGTGACCTTGCCGCCCAGATGCTCAAACTCCTGGGCCAGGTATTCTCCCAGTTGATCCAGCGCAGGCTTGTTATCGCTGGGGGACTCCATCTCCACCAGACTCTTCAGTGTTTCCAGCATGTCCGCCATGTGTTCCTGGCAGAATTGCAGGTAGGCAGCGGGTTGTCCGGAATTTTGGTTGGTCATGGGCGGCGAAGAACATGATAGCCGCAGCAACGCATGGTTGAGAAGGCTGGTTGAGAAGGTTTGTGTGGCAGGCCAAGCGTTTCTGCGTCAGAATTAGAGACGTGGCAGTGCCACGTCTCTACGTTGCATGCATGTCTCCAGGCGCGACTGTCGCGCTCAGGGCCGAGAGTGAAGCATGTTGATCAAGACCAGCCGATAGGTTTTTGGCGGCGCAATCCTCTATAATCTGCGCTTGGCATGAGCGAAATAGCGAACATCAAAGCCGAAACCGCCAGCGATACGCTAACCGGTCCGCTGGACATCACGCAGATCCAGGCGATCCTGCCGCATCGCTATCCTTTTTTGTTGATCGATCGGGTACTGGAAATTGAGCGCCGCAAAAGGATCGTCGCGATCAAGTGCGTCACTATCAACGAGCCGTTCTTCCAGGGACACTTTCCCGGAATTCCCATCATGCCTGGCGTGCTGCTGATGGAGGCCATGGCCCAGGCGGGCGGTGTGTTGCTGCTGAGTGAAGTGGAAGACCGCAGCGACAAGCTAATTGTTTTTACCGGCATTGAGAAAGCGCGTTTCCGCCGTCCCGTGGTTCCAGGCGATCAGGTACGTTTTGAAGTTGAGTTGCTCGCTTGGAAAGCAATGGGCGGAGCGATCATCGTGCGGATGGCCGGCAAGGCGCTGGTGGAAGGCAAGGTCGCGTGCGAAGGTACGGTGAGCGCGCAGATGGTGAGCCGCGACCGTGGCCGCAAGACCGCCGAAGCAGCGCCGGAAAAATAGAAATTGACGCCTAAACAATAATGATTCATCCCACCGCAGTCATTGATCCGCACGCCAAAGTCCCTGCTTCTTGCAACGTGGGACCGCACTGCCATGTTGGCGCGGGCGTTGAATTGGGCGAGAACTGTGAACTCATTTCGCACGTGAGCATACTGGGACCGGCGAAGATCGGCGCCCGTAACCGCTTCTTCCCTTTCTGCGCGATTGGCGGTGAGCCGCAGGACCTTACCTACAAAGGCGAACCCACGCGGCTGGAAATTGGCGATGACAACGTGTTCCGCGAATTCGTCACCGTGAGCCGCGGCACCAGCAAAGGTGGCGGATTGACGCGGGTTGGCAACCATACTCTGAACATGGCGTATGCACACATTGCGCATGATTGTTTTGTTGGAGACCACGTAATCATGGCCAACGCGGCCACGCTGGCGGGACACGTAACCATTGGCGAGTGGGCATCCGTCGGCGCGTTTTCCGCTGTGCACCAGTTTGACGTTGTGGGTGCGCACGCTTACATTGGCGGCGGGACGATTGTCACCCGCGATGTTCTGCCTTTCTCGAAGACGGTGGCCGCGCGTGACGCGAAAGCTTACGGCGTGAATTCCATCGGGCTGGAACGACGCGGGTTTGACAAAGACCGCATCAAGCGAATTCAGCATGCGTTCCGCGTACTGCTGAATTCCAAGCTCAACACCACGCAAGCGCTGGAGAAGTTGAAATCCGAAGGCGACCAGGGTGAAGACGTGGCCCTGTTGATTGAGTTCATTGAAAAATCAGAGCGCGGCGTCATCAAGTGACGATCCACGCCACAATTTTGTTTCTGCTGCTTTGCGCTAACGGGAAGCTATTTGGGCAAGCTGCATCGTCGCAACCCGCATCCCCGCAACCCACGACACCACCCACGGCGACACCATCCAAGCCCATCCGCCCGGGAATCAAATCCGTCCAAGTCCCGTTTTCTCGAATCAAGCCCTCGTTCACTTTCAAACTCGGCGGACATCCCGACTGGATGCTCATCACCGCTGACTCGGTATGGGTAGCCAACGACCAACTGAAAGCCGTCCAGAGGATTGATCCCAAGAGAAACAAGGTGGTGGCCACGATTCAGTTCACCTCGGAGCCGTGTTCCGGACTTGCCGTTGGATTTGGCAGCGTGTGGGTTCCGCTGTGCGGCGAGCCCGCAATGCTGGCCAGAATCGATCCCGCTACAAATAAGGTGACGGCAACTCTGCCCTTCGGGCCGGCGGATTCTGAAGGCGGCATCGCCGCCAGCGGGGACAGTATCTGGATCGTTGTCGACAAAGGCGGCACGCTGGCCCGCGATGATCCTGCGACGAATTCCATTCGTTCACGTATTGCGGTGCCGCCGGGGTCGTTCAATCCCATCTTCAGCAACGGAATGATCTGGATCAGCGGAACCACGGCTAACGTGCTGACCGTAATTGAGTCAGAAAGAATCATCGCAACAATTCCCGTTGGGCGTGGGCCGCGATTTCTGACGGCCGGCGGCGGATCAATCTGGACTCTGAATCAAGGCGATGGGACCATTTCCCGCATTGACGCCAAGACCAGGCGCGTCACTGCCACGATCAAGGCGGGAATCCCCGGCACAGGTGGCGAGATTTGTTACGGCGCGGGTTCGGTCTGGGCCACCGTGTTTGATATTCCGCTTACTCGCATTGACACAAAAACCAACAAGGTCGTACGACAATGGGCCGGGCGCGGCGGCGACTCGGTTCGTTATGGCCACGGATCGTTGTGGCTCACGCATTACAAGAAAGGATTGCTGTGGCGGATTCCGGTGAGCCAGTTAGAAGGAGCTTCAAATGCACCGGCGAAATCTGGGCGATGAGTACCTGAGTTGACATTGAGATCTCTCGCTGTGCTCCAAGAAAGAACAAGCTAAACTGTGACCGTGCCAACTGACAAAAAACTGGGGCTCATTGCCGGGAACGGCAGCTTTCCGCTGCTGCTGCTGGATGCCGCACGCGCGCAAGGCGCCGAAGTGATTGTTGCGGCCATCAAAGAAGAAACGTCGCCGCTGATTGAGCAGCGCGGCGCCGCGGCCGTGCACTGGATGTCACTCGGCGAACTCAGCAAGTTGATCGAAACCTTCAAGCGCGAAGGCGTAACGCGGGCCATCATGGCCGGACAGGTCAAGCACAAACAGATTTTTTCCAGCATTCGTCCGGACTGGAAGCTAGCCAAGGTCCTGTTCTCGCTCGGCACGCGCAATACGGATTCGCTGATCGGCGCAGTGGCCAAAGTCCTGGAAGAAGAAGGTATTCATCTGATCAGTTCCACTTCGTACCTTGAGCCGTTGTTGGCGAAACCGGGAGTGCTTACGCAGCGCGCGCCGAATGAAGTGGAATTGAAAAATATTACATATGGCCGCGACGCCGCACGGCACCTTGCGCAATACGATATCGGCCAAACCGTGGTGATCGCCGAATCCGCCTGCGTGGCGGTGGAAGCCATGGAAGGCACGGACGCCACGATTCTCCGCGCGGGAGAAATCATGAAAAGCCTGGGCGGCTGCGAAGAATCTGGAGCCGATTCGGGTTCAGGCCTGAGCCGGGCTTTGACTGTAGTCAAGGTTGCCAAGCCAAATCAGGACATGCGGTTTGATGTTCCGGTAATCGGACTGAAGACCATAGAGACCATGCAGCATGCCGGAGCAACATGCTTGGCAGTGGACGCCGGAAAATGCTTATTCCTTGATGGCGACAGGATTGTTGATGCGGCGAACGGGACGGGGATTGCGATTACGGCCGAATAGACACAGCAGCAACGAAGTTGCGTGTCAGAACGAACGTGAAAGCTTGTATCGCCCAGCCGGAGATCGATTTTTTTTGCACCCTACCTACCCTTACAGCTTCGCTTTCGCTCGCCTTAGGGTGGGCTAACTTGTGGTCGCGCCTACGGCGCTGACTCCCGGTGACACTACGGTGAACCGGTTTGGGCAATGGCACGCAGCGGATGGCACTTGATATCCTTTGGGACGAGGAAAACTAACCTTTTTATGCGCCGACTTCCGATCTTTAGACTTCTGCCTCTTTTCGTGCTGACGCTGGTCGTAGCAAGCTCGTTCACCGCCCTGGCCCAGAAACCGGCTGCGTCCGCGGCGAAGAAGACTGCCGCGGCAACCAAGCTGGCGGCGCCGGCCGCGTTTCCCATTCCGGGCGAAGCCGAGCTGAACAAAATGGCCGCGCGGTTTGCACCAACGGAAATGAAAGTGGATACCTCCGGACTTTCCGCCGGCGATAAGCAGGCCCTGGCGCGGCTGATACAGGCGGCACAACTGGTGAACCACATCTTCATGAACCAGATATGGACCGGTGACCACGCCTTGTACGAAAAGCTGTTGTCGGACAGAACGCCTCTAGGCAAAGCGCGCTTGCATTATTTCTGGATCAACAAGTCGCCATGGTCAGAGATTGACGGTCACAAGGCTTTTCTCGCCAGCGTTCCGCCGCGCAAACCCGCCGGGGCAAACTTCTATCCCGAGGACATGACGAAAGCGGAGTTTGAGACCTGGGTAAAGACGCTTTCGCCGCAAGAGAAAGAAAGCGCCGAGGGATTTTTTACCGTTGTCCGCCGCGATAAAGACAAAAAACTGAAGCTGGTTCCCTTCAGCACGCAATATGCGCCTGAACTTGGATTGGCCGCACGGCTGCTGAAGGACGCCGCGTCGCTCACGGACAACGAGTCCTTGAAGAAATTCCTCAACACGCGCGCGGACGCGTTCCTATCGAATAACTATTTTGACAGCGACATGGCCTGGATGGACCTGGACGCGCCGCTGGACATCACGATTGGTCCTTACGAAACGTACAACGACGAGATTTTCGGCTACAAAGCGGGGTTTGAGGCGTACATAAACTTGCGCGATGACAAAGAATCAGCGCGGCTGGCCTTCCTGGGCGGACAGTTGCAGGCCATTGAAAACAATTTGCCGGAAGATCCGAAGTATCGCGTGGCCAAGCTGGGAGCGCTGGCGCCCATCCGCGTGGTGAATGAAGTGTTTGCCGCGGGCGACGGCGCGCATGGCGTCCAGACGGCGGCTTACAACCTGCCGAACGACGACAAAGTAGTGGAACAAAAAGGCGCTAAGCGCGTGATGTTGAAGAACGTACAGGAAGCCAAGTTCGCGTCCACGCTGGTGCCGATTTCCAAAGTGGTGCTCAAGCTGGCCGACCAGAAAGACCTGAGCTTTGATTTGTTCTTCACGCACATTGTGGCCCACGAGCTTACGCACGGACTCGGGCCGCACCAGATCAAAATCAACGGGCGCGATACGAACCCACGCATGGAACTCAAGGAAGTGTACAGCGCGATTGAAGAAGCCAAAGCCGACGTGACCGGACTTTTCGCGCTGCAATTTCTTATGTCGCAGGCTGACAAAGGCGCGTTGCAGATGCCCATCCCGCACGGCGCGGACGCCGAACGGCAACTTTACACCACATATCTGGCGTCGTCATTTCGTACCCTGCGCTTTGGATTGCAGGACGCACACGCCAAAGGCATGGCCATCCAGTTCAACTGGTTTCTGGATAAAGGCGGATACGTGGCTAACGCGGACGGCACGTTCAGCGTGAACCTGGCCAAAATGAAAGACGCGGTCAATTCGCTGGACCACGAGTTCCTGACGCTGGAAGCCACCGGCGACTACGCTGGGGCGAAAAAGATGTTGACGGACTTTATGAAGATTCGTCCGGTAACGCAGAAAGCGCTGGACCGGCTGAAATCCGTTCCCACGGATATTGAGCCGATCTTTGTGACCGCGAATGAGATCACGGCGGAGCAAGCGGTGCAGGATAAAAACAATTCCGCAAAGCCGAAAGGCGAGAAGAAGTAGCGGAAAACCGTTTCTAGAATTGGCTCAGGGTTTGGTTGCGCTCTTGGCTTTCTTAGCCGCGGCAGGTGTCATCTCCTTGCGCAGGTGCTGGACCAGGGCCTTCACTGTCCCCTTGGTGGACTTGGTGCAACTAGCGGCCTGGCTCCACAGGATAGCTTTGTTCGAGTTGGCGAAGATCTGGGCAACGGTATGACAGACTTCGTTCGCCGGCAAGAAGCGCGCGTTAATCCAAAGAGCTATGTCGGCCTGGGCGCAATCATCCACCAAAGTAAACCGGCCCCAGGCTTTTAGCTCAGTGCGGGCTTCGCCCGCGTCCGCGGCGGACGACTGCATGGGATTGATGCACATGGTCTTGGCGGCCAAGAGACGTTCCGGCAAAACAGCTTTTGCGGCCGCGGCTTTCTTGGCTGAAGCTTTTGGACCTGGCGTCGCTGATTTTTCAGCCGGCTTCGTGGTTGTATCCTGGGCAGGCTCCCGGACCGGAAAAGCAGAAGCTAGCGTCGTAACCCCAAACGTCATTACTCCGAATGTCACCAAAAGCTGAAGGGCTTTAGTCATAGACAACATTTTAACCGGGTTGCCAATCTGGTCAATCCAGGAAGAAAATTCCACCTGTTGACTTTCCAGGAAAGACATTTCATAATGCGGCTACACGGGAAAGGAGGGCGATCTAAAAAATATGACAAGTTCTGATTGTAGTTCTATACGTGAGGTGGCTGAGGCTTAAGGCGTGAGTCTTTAAGTCCTAGCGAGTTGTGGTTCGCATCAAGGCCTCCGCGCCTTCAGCCAATCCCAACAGTCTACCGGCAGACCCCGCAGAATTCCCTGCGGGGTTTGCTGTTTTTGAGCATTTAGCAATTGGCAACCAGCAATTAGCTTGAGTGTTTTAGATTCAATGTTAGTCGGGTCACGAAGAATTTCAGGCTTCTTGCTTCAATCTTCGCGAACGCCCGACCCAAACAGCAATCACTATCTGGAAGAACACAGCTCCGGTCATGTCCAGCACAACGTCATGCCAGCTTCCCGTCCGCGACGCAACAAACGTCTGGTGAAATTCATCCAGACTCGCGGCCAGCAAGGCGGTTGCCAGGGCCAGTCCACACCAGCGCCAAGCCCACCGAGCAGATTGCATGAAAGTTCCACGCCAGGAGAAGAACGCGAACAGGCTGAGCATCCCATAACTGCCAAAGTGAGCGGACTTGCGGACCAGAAAATGGATTTGCTCAAAGCGGTGATGGGAAATTGGCCCGTAGACAAAACGGATGATCTTCATCAAGATCACCCCGGTGTGCGCGGCAGAGAAAAAATCAGTAGAGAATCCGGCCAGCAAGCCCAACCAGAGGAACGTAGGGAGCCAGACCAGCAGCAAATAACGCCGTGGGGCCATGACGGGCCGGCCCGAAAAAGACAACCGTGCTTCAGCCGGACTATTCAAGCCGGTAGTTGGGAGCTTCACGCGTGATGATCACGTCATGCACGTGGCTCTCGCGCAATCCAGCGCCGCTGATGCGGATGAACTTGGCTTTCGTTTGCAATTCAGCAATGGATTGCGTGCCGCAGTAACCCATACCGGACCGCACACCGCCTACGAGCTGGTACACCATGGCGGCCAGAGTTCCGCGATAGGGCACGCGACCTTCAATGCCTTCCGGAACCAATTTGTTCAGGCGATTGCCACTGTCACTATCTTCCATGCCGGTGGCGGAAGAGTCGTCCAATGTTTGCGAATAGCGTTCGCTTGATCCTTCTGACATCGCGGCCACACATCCCATGCCGCGGTAGGACTTGAAGGAGCGTCCTTGATAAAGGATGGTCTCTCCCGGACTTTCGTCGGTGCCCGCGAAGAGTGAGCCGATCATCACCACGCTGGCACCGGCAGCGATGGCCTTGGTCACGTCACCGGAAAACTTGATGCCGCCATCGGAAATTACGGGGACCTGAGCGTCACGGCAAGCGCGCGCGGCTTCCGCAATGGCCGTAATCTGCGGCACGCCAACGCCGGTTACGATGCGCGTGGTGCAAATCGATCCCGGTCCAATGCCGACTTTTACTCCGTCAGCTCCGGCTTTCACCAGGGCGCAAGCTCCTTCATGCGTACCCACGTTGCCGGCCAGCAAGTCAATTTCCGGCAATTTTGACTTGATGACTTTCACGGCTTCCAGCACGCGGGCTTGATGTCCATGCGCACTGTCAATCGCCAGAATGTCAACTTTGGCTTTCACCATTTCCTGAGCGCGTTCGAGATAGTCGCCGGTTGCCCCGATGGCCGCGCCCACGCGCAGACGGCCGTGTTCGTCCTTGGCCGCGTTCGGATACTTCAATTTCTTCTGAATGTCTTTTACGGTGATCAGGCCCTTGAGGTTGTACTTGTCGTCCACGACCAGCAGCTTTTCCACGCGATGTTCATGCAGAATTTTTTCCGCGTCTTCCAACGTAGTGCCCACCGGAACCGTGATCAGATTGTCCTTGGTCATGACCTGGCTGATGGGAACGTCTGTGCGGGTTTCAAAACGAAGGTCGCGATTGGTGAGGATGCCGACGAGCTTCTTGTTCTTGGTGACCGGAACACCGGAAATTTTGTAGCGACGCATCAGGTCCAGCGCATCGCCGATTCTGTGCTCCGGAGAAAGCGTGATGGGGTCCATGATCATCCCGCTCTCTGATCGCTTCACCTTGTCCACTTCGTCGGCTTGCACGTCAATCGACAAATTGCGGTGGACGATCCCCAGTCCGCCCTGCTGCGCAATGGCAATCGCCAGGCGCGATTCCGTTACCGTATCCATGGCCGCGCTGATGATGGGAATGTTCAGGCGAATATTGCGCGAAAGCTGGGTCTGCGTGTTGACTTCTGCCGGGACGACCTCAGAGTGCGCGGGTAAAAGCAATACGTCATCAAAGGTCAGGGCCTCAGGAACAGGAAAATGAATCATATGTTTTTAATCTCGGAGGAAGGACTCGTCTTGGCTATTGTAAATGGTTTGATGAAACGCGTCAGCTAGACGATTCAGACGGGCCAAATGTGGAACAAAATGTCCGGCAAACGCAAGAAAATCGCGGTCTCCTGCTCACTTAAGGGCCATTTTCACGCGCTAAAACACGAAAGTAATGTTGACCATAAATGGGAGTACGGCAATACTCCTAGGTGACATGCAAGCGAACCAAGGTCTCCCATTCTCCGTAGGATCCTCAGCCACGGCCCTAACCGGCAGCCGGCGCGAAGAACGCCGCCTGCAGGTTGTTGTCCCGGTGAAAGTATTCCCTGACACCAAAAGCATTGAGTCTCAGGCCTGCTGTACTTATGAAATTTCCACTCTGGGCGCCCGGCTGTCTGCACTGCCGACTCTTACGGAAGTAGGCCAGATTATCTATATTCAGCGCCAGAACCGCAGGGCCAAGTACAAAGTGGCCTGGATTGGCGAACCGGAAACATCGCAAGCTGGACAAGTAGGCGTTGAGTGTCTGGAACCGGCCAACATGATCTGGGAAAACGAGATCAAGTCGCGCATCGCCTGGACTCGTTAATTCTGTCGCTGGCGCTCCACACCGCTTAGGCCGTCTATTCCACTTCGACATTCTTCTGCCCTGTTACACGCGGCTCGACACGCTAGTCGGTCTCGCCGCTTCATTTGATCGCCGCTAACGCGGCACACCGCTTGAAATTCATTCCACGCCGTTTTCAATGTCCCGCCCCCGTTGCCACGGGCTCGGCGCGCAAGTCGGCCTCGCCCTTAACTGTTGTTGTTACGCGGCACACTGAGCTTTTTCTTCTCAACGTCTGCGTAGGCAACCACCATGCCGCCCCTACCCTGTCATGCTGAGCGCTGCTCGGGCTGAGCAAAGCGATGCGAGAGCAAGTCGAAGCATCCCGAGGATGCTAAAGTCGCGATGCTGTTCCAGGGAGTTCTCACCAATATCTTTGCCCGCAGCCGTATTCGATGCAATTTGGGAGAACTCCCTAAAGCGGCATAGATGACGACAGATCCTCGGGGTCCTTCGACGCACTCTTAGTCGCTTTGCTCCTGCGCGCTTGCTTGATTAGATAACAACGACGGCTCCAATCCGAGTGCCGAGTAAACTTGAGTTTGCGAAAACCAAGACTCGGAGAGAAAGGAGCCGCA
>JANXPR010000467.1 GCA_025357215.1 Acidobacteriaceae bacterium
AATCGGCAGGCAGCCGCACTCCGAGCCCATGATCACCAGGTCGTCGTCGGTGACGATGTAGCGCAACGGCCTGCGGCCCTCGCGCTATCTCTGTCATCTTGTAGGGTTCGCTCGGGGGTAACTCGGTGACCAGTCCCACGCAAGCCTTTCGCCAAGCCCGCGATTTTCTTCTGCAACACGCGAATGACTATCAAGCGGCTTACTCGGGTTTCCAGTGGCCCAAGCTCGAACGTTTCAACTGGGCGCTGGACTGGTTTGACCAGATTGCCGCCGGCGAACGCCGCAACCAGACG
Organism: Acidobacteriaceae bacterium; assembly: GCA_025357215.1. GTDB lineage: Bacteria > Acidobacteriota > Terriglobia > Terriglobales > Acidobacteriaceae > Angelobacter. The sequence continues at coordinate 294 of JANXPR010000467.1, forward strand.
GCGCTGTGGGTCGCGTATGAAGACGGGCACGAGACCAAGCTGACATTTGCCGAGCTGTCGGAACGGTCTTCGCGTATCGCCAACTACTTTGCCGGACTCGGCGTGAAGCGCGGTGACCGCGTCCTACTCATGCTGGGCAACATTCCTCCGTTGTGGGAAACCATGTTGGCTGTGATGAAACTTGGCGGCGTGATCATCCCCGCCACCACGCTGCTCACCGCGGAAGACCTGGCCGACCGCATTGCCCGCGGACACATCCGCCACGTGGTCTGCTCGGCGGAAATGGCGCCCAAACTGGCCGACGTCGCCAAGGGATGCACGCGCATTTCCGTCGGACGAACGGCGGGCGGCGAACTTCTTGGCGAAAAATCGGGCACCGGAGTTAGTTCTTCACTCCAAGGCTGGCACGAGTTCGAAAAAGGCTACGGAGCGCCCAGCACGTTCAAGCCGGAAGGCGAAACGCTGGCCAACGATCCCATGCAGCTGTACTTCACGTCGGGCACCACGTCCAAGCCCAAGCTGGTGCTGCACAGCCATACCAGTTATCCCGTGGGACACCTTTCCACCATGTACTGGATCGGCATCAAGCCCGGTGACGTGCACTGCAACCTGTCGTCCCCCGGGTGGGCCAAGCACGCGTGGAGCTGTTTCTTTGCGCCCTGGAACGCTGAGGCCACGGTGTTCGTGCTGAACCAGGCGCGCTTCAACGCGCGCGGCCTGCTCGACGCGCTCACCGGATGCGGAGTGAACACCTTCTGCGCTCCGCCCACGGTGTGGCGCATGCTGGTCACCGAGAAGCTGGCCGACTGGAAAGTCCGCTTGCGCGAGCTGGCCAGCGCGGGCGAGCCGCTGAATCCTGAAGTGATTGACCAGGTGCGGCAGGCCTGGGGACTGACCATCCGCGACGGCTACGGGCAGACCGAAACTACGGCGCAGGTGGGCAATCCTCCGGGACAGCCGCTTAAGCCAGGTTCGATGGGACGTCCGCTGCCGGGCTATCGCGTGGTGCTGCTGGACGCTGAGAATCAGGAACGTGATGAAGGCGAACTCTGCCTGCCGCTTGATCCTCCACCGATGGGCCTGATGCCCGGCTACCAGAGTGATGACGGAAAGACTATCCCCAACGCCGGCACGGCGTATCGCACCGGCGACGTGGTGCAGCGCGACAGCGAAGGCTATCTGACGTTTGTCGGCCGCGCCGACGACGTCTTCAAAGCGTCTGACTATCGCATCAGTCCGTTTGAAGTGGAGAGCGCGCTGATCGAACATCCAGACGTGGTCGAGTGCGCCGTGGTGCCGTGTCCTGACCCGGTGCGGACCGCGCTGGTGAAAGCTTTTGTCACGTTGCGCGCGGGAGCCGAGCCGTCGCGGGAAATGGCGCTGTCCATTTTCCAGCACAGCCGCAAAGTCCTGGCTCCGTACAAGCGCGTGCGGCGTCTGGAATTTGTGGACCTGCCAAAAACCATTTCCGGCAAAATCCGCCGCGTCCAGTTGCGGACGGCGGAAGCCGAGAAGGCTCCGGATGCGAAGTCGGCGACGGAGTTCAGGGAAGAGGATTTTGGGGAGCTGAAGTAGAACCCAAACCTTACCACTGATTTGCGCTGATGAACGCGGATCGGAAAATGTGGTTTCGGATTCAATCCGCTGGCAAGCATCTCCACCCCGCCACGCGAATTTTTGTGCGTGATTCGGGGCTCCCCGGTTGTCCCCAAGTCCCGCCAGGGACGAGTGAAAATAGCCCGGTACGTTTCCGAGGCGCGCAAGGCGCGCTGAGGAATAAGTGCCGGGTAAGGAACGAAAAGAATACTTCCGCACGCCGTAGGCCCGCGCGCAGGGGGAACCGGAGCGCCATGGTGATTTGCGGCTAGAGCTTTCCGAGAGCATGAAGGACCAAGTACAAAAGACTTCCAGGTGGCGTCAGGAGTAGTAGGGAAATCCCGAGACCCCAGAGTAGCTTCTTGTTCCTAATCACGCCGTAACGCTGCAACGCGTAAAGTGGCCTCTGCAGAAGCGGCCACAGCATGCGGTGCAATAGCACCGCTAGGGCAAGAACGAACCCGAGAAGAGTGGTCAAGAGATTCAAAGTGTTAAACACACAGCTGAATATGATTGTGATTCCGGTGAGTCCTAATGCATCACGCCCCCCAGCGTGGGCGCGACTTATTACTGCTATTCCAAGAAATACCGGAACAAAGAACAGCACGAATGTCATGATGATGCAGACGATAGCGGCTACTAGACCATGATAGGCCTGTGTATTCGTCGATGCAGCAGAAGTACGCCTTAAGAGCCATCGCATAAGAGCAATGTAAAGAACGTCACACGCAAAGCTGACGCCAAATGCAAGCGCCGACAACAAGGCCGCGCCAAGAATGAACCTACCTCTCCCAGTTTTGTAAGCAAAGTATCCAAAATCTAAGAGCCATATCAGCCCCACAACAAAGCAGGCGTACCAGAGGGTTACAATCCAGCGAGCGGGTGCCAACGCCGGTACCAGTGCGAGAGCCACATACCACAGAATTCCGAGGATTGTGCCGCTAGTGAAATGAAAATGTAAAGTGTTGTTTTCGTACGCGAACAAGGAAAAAAAGTAGAGCGATGCCAACGAGAGATAAAAAGAAACTCCAAGCATCTGAAACGATATAATTTTAGTGCCAAAGATTTTGTCGAGGGCTCTCCGAGTAAGCTCTGCAATGCCCCGAACAAACGAGGCGCTGGCTGACAGGGAATTATTTCGCTTTTCCCTTATTTTGATCGACCACACTTCCATGCGGCTCTGGATCCTTCCTTCTTCATCTTCGTACAAGAAAAAGGCGGCACAGATTGATAGGAAGCCCACAAACTTGACCAACAGCCAAGCTAGAACTAGGAGTCGTGACATTTGCTTTCTCTTTCATGGAGAATAATCTGTAAATGGGGGTTGCGGCCACTCTTTTTTGGGTAATGCGCTCCGCTTGGCTTCGCGCGGGCCTACGGCGTGAGGACGGGATCATTTGTAATGTTACCCGGCACTTATCCCTCATCCCGCAGAGCGGGACTCGGGAACATACCGGGCTATTTTCAGACGTCCCTAGCGGGACTGGTGCCGAGTGATGCGCGACAACCTCGCCCGCTTGGTGGACCTGGGCTATGGCTCAGCAAACTGATCAAAGAGGGACGTTGCGGCAAAAAGATCTTTTACTGCGAGAACTAAATCGCAGTCATGAACTAAAGAATTTGAGAATGACGGAAACTATCTGTGCGACAGCACTGAGCAAAGACACCCACGCTGAGACTTCTTGGCCCGAAAGTCGAGTTACGAAGGAATGTTTCCCTGAGAGTTTGTGTTTGGGCTGTTTAAGCCGGGCGCGGCTTTGGTTATTCTTATTGGACACTTGCGGCTCCTTCTTAAATTCGCATTGGTGTCCTTCCTTTTCAAAAATGAGCCGCCGCTCAAAGCCTAACGGAAATTCGTTCGCTGCACACAGTATATGTCTTTTCTTCGCCTTAGTCAATTCCCAATCGTAGCTGTTCAGCTGGTCCCTGTCCTTTTTCGCGCGTGACAGTGCCGGGAAACAGTGCTAGAATAGCGAAATAATTACAAAAAAATAGGCTAGATGCATCCGCTGCCCAGGTGGCGGAAAGACGTTCTTTGAAAAATTGAGCAACTGGCAATTAGCAGCTGGCAACTAGCCAATCCGGACGCGAATATGCTTGAAACCTACGCCAAATTGGGATGAGGTCGGGAAGTCTTTTAGATCTTGGGATGAAGTGGGAGGGGGGCAGAAAATCGGGTGATCTGGTGATCGGAAAGGCAAGAACCCGCAGCCGAGGGCGACTCCACCCCGTCACGCGAAGCGCTCGCCAGGGACCCCGGTGCTGCGCTCCACAAAGCTTCGTTGGGATGACTTCGTGTAAGTCCTTTAGATCTTGGGATGAAGAGGGGGGAGGAGCATCGCCGAAATCGCCGTGATCGCAACGTGATCGCACGTCATCGGAAAACCAAAACCAGTAACCACAAAGGACACGAAGGAACACAAAGGTTGGCCTGAGGGCGATGGTCGGCGTACGTCGGTAGTCAGGACGTGAGTTCCGCGATTTCTTGAAGGCGACAGCGACCTCTCGTCTTCGCTCGAGGGTACAGAAAAAACCACAGCCGGGGGGCGGCTGTGCCACACGTTTTTATTTGGGCTCTAGATCATAGTCGTCCTAGGGAGCCTCCCGGCGGCGCTTCAGAACTTTTCCTTGATCCTCTTATACGTAACCGCGAGGTCTTCGGGCATCACGCGGGTTTCGCCGATCACGCTCATGAAATTGGCGTCGCCGATCCATCGTGGCAAGATATGCATGTGGATATGGCCGGCCACGCCGGCGCCAGCTGACCGGCCCAGGTTCATGCCCAGGTTCAGGCCGTCCGGCTGGTAGAGCTCGCGCAGAATGCCTTCCAGGCGCTGGGTCAATTCCATCATTTCCTGGGCGGCCGGAGCGGCAAGTTTCGTGAGTTGATCGGTGTGCTGGTAGGGCACCACCATGACATGTCCGTTGGTGTAAGGGAAAGTGTTCAAAATGACAAAGCAGTGCTGGCCCCGGTGGACGACTTTATGCTTTTCGTCGTCACCGGCCTGCAAAATCCCGCAAAATAGACACTCGGAAACCTTATCGACGTTGGAAATATAAGCGTAGCGCCAGGGGGTAAACAGGTGGTCCATGACTCTTGGAAGATACCAGACGGAAGAGCGAGAATTTAACTGATTTTAGGCCTCGGGAGCGTTTGACACTGCCATGGGGCGTTGCTATAGTCGAAGGAGTCTTATGGCACAAGCAGGACTGCAGTAAGATCCGGCCGCTGGGTTTTTTGGCTTCCTGCGGGCAAAGGGAGGCCGGTGAAAAAAACCAAGTGGGACTCGAGGGTTCCTCAAGTCCGCCTTCAGCACGTCCACTGATTCCGCTTACGTGAGTCCCAGCGTGTTTTAGGTCCGGAAGGGTAGAAAATGTCGGTCGAGCAAAGCCCGCGGTAAACAAACAAGAAAGCTTGAAGACCAGCAATTCATTTTGGCCCATTTCAAGAAGTCCTCACACAAAAACCAACAACTATGTCCGGAAACAATACCCAACTCGAATCCACTGAGCAGCCCACCGCGGGCACAACTCACAAAGACGAAACCCACATGGACGATTTCGCGGCAGCGCTGGAATCGTACACCCTGGAAACTGAACCGGCGCCCAGTGAAGACAACGTCTTCAAGGGCACGGTCATTAAGATAACTGCCACCCACGTGGTCGTGGACATCGGCTTCAAGTCAGAAGGCCTGGTCCCGATCGCGGAAGTAACGGACGCGCATGGCAACATCAAGTTCAACCCCGGCGACCAGATTGAAGTCATGGTCCAACGCGGGGAGAACGAAGAAGGTTCCGTGCTGCTCTCACACGAGCGCGCGGCCCGCGTCAGGGTTTGGGAGAATATCGAAAAAGCCTACCACTCAAAAGAAGCCATCAAGGGCACCGTGGTAGAGCGGGTGAAGGGCGGAGTTTCAGTGGATATCGGCGTGAAAGCCTTCATGCCGGGATCGCAGGTGGATACCCACCCGGTCCGCAATCTGGACACGTTGAAAGGCCAGGAAATTGAAGTCCGCGTAATCAAGCTGAACAAAAAACGCGGCAACATCGTGGTTTCCCGCAAGGCCATCCTCGATGAGGAAGTCACCGCCAAGCGCGGTAAGACCCTGGAAACAATGCAGGAAGGTTCGATTATGACCGGCACGGTCAAGAACCTTACCGACTACGGCGCATTCGTCGACCTGGGCGGTATTGACGGCCTGCTCCACATCACGGACATGTCCTGGGGCCGCTTGACGCACCCCCGCGACCTCGTCCACGTGGGCGACCAGATTCAGGTAAAAGTCCTCAAGTTCGATAACGACAAGCTGCGCGTCTCGCTGGGCTTTAAACAGCTCACGCCTGATCCCTGGCTTGACGCTTCTGAGCGTTACCCGATTGGCGCGCGTGTAAAAGGCCGCGTCCTGAGCGTGACCGACTACGGCGCGTTCGTGGAACTGGAACAAGGCATTGAAGGCTTGGTTCACGTGAGCGAAATGTCGTGGTCCAAGCGCATGAAGCATCCATCAAAGATGCTGAACATCGGCGACGAAATTGAGTGCGTGGTGCTGAACGTGAACTCCACCGAACGCCGCATCTCGCTGGGCTTAAAACAGCTGGAATCGAACCCCTGGGAACGCCTGCACGAGAAATATCCGATCAACTCCATCGTGGAAGGCCGGGTGCGCAACCTGACTGACTTCGGGGCGTTCATTGAGATCGAAGACGGCATTGACGGGCTGGTCCACGTAAGCAATCTGAGCTGGACCAAGCGCGTGAAGCATCCTTCTGAAGTCCTGAAGAAGGGCGAGAAGGTAAAAGCCATTGTTCTGGGCATTGAGCCGGAACAGCGACGCCTGTCCCTGGGCGTGAAGCAGCTGGAACCAGATGCCTGGGAAAGCTTCTTCAACACTCATCGCATTGGCGACGTGGTCCACGGCAAGGTGCTGCGTCTGGCCCAGTTTGGCGCGTTTGTGGAGATTGCGGAAGGAGTTGAAGGCCTGTGCCACAACTCTGAAGCCACTGACTCGAGCGGCGCTCCGGTGAAACTGGAAGCCGGCCAGGAACACGACTTCAAGATCATCAAGATGAACCAGGAAGAGAAGAAAGTTGGACTGAGCGTGCGCGCCGTGGGCGAAGAAGCCAGCCGCGCGGATGTGGAAGCTTACAAGCACCCCGCGTCCAGCTCAACCAGCACCCTGGGCGACATCATCAACTGGAAGCGTGCCGGCAACGATCAGAGCTAGTTGTAAATCCATCCAAAACAATTTGGGCCGCCTTGATAAAGGGCGGCCCTCTTAATTTGTTTGATGAAAAAGCTTTACTTGGCGGAATGCAGCTTCAAGGTCATGCTGACTTGCTTGCGGTTGTCAAAAGCGCTGAGGGTTTTAGTGTCACTGCGCGCCCCGCCGGACTCCGCGTAGATTTCATAGTCCACATTCGGGGACAGAGCGGGAAACCGGAACGCCCCGTCCGCTTCCGAGATGTAGGTCTTGATGGCCAGCGTCTTGGTATTTTTCAGATACACAATCGCTTTCTGCACCGGTTCGCCCTGGCCGGTTACAACGTGGCCAAGCAGCGCACGCAATTCAGGCTGTGACCCGTTGGTTTCCACCACGCTGGCCCGGACAACACACACGGATGCCGCCAGGACACTTAAGACCAGCGCTCCGCGGTACGCAGACTTCAACATGGTGACCTTTCTTCAACTGGACTCTAAAATTCAAACCCCGGATTCTCAACAAGGTTGCTAGTCGTTTAGATGCAGACTCACGTCTTTGCGCTCTTCGGCTTCCACGTGGATTTTGGTGGCCGCATTAAACGTTTTCTTTTTAGCAGGTTGCGGTTTGCCATCTTCCACCGGGGCCATCACCGCTTCGCCCTTGATTTCATAGTCTTCCGGACCGGGCGGGACGCGTTGTGCAAATTCGCCACGATGGTCTGAAATCAAGTCCCAGTTGGGATGCTTTCTGCCTACCGGGTGGATCGTGATCCGCACGCCATAGAGAGGACGGTCATCATTTCCATAAACGGTACCAAAGATAAGTGCGTAGTGTTTCTTAGGGTCCTCGCCGGCAAATGCGGACGACAAAAGCGAGACCAGCGCCAGGGCAAACACGCCTGCCTTTGCGGCGGCAATCCAGCGGCGCT
>JANXPR010000584.1 GCA_025357215.1 Acidobacteriaceae bacterium
CCGGTTTCCGCAGTGACTATCAGGCTTTGGTCTCGCAGGGTATTGGGGTGTTCGCTCCCAACGTGCGCGGATCGTCCGGCTTTGGCAAAAAGTTTGTCAACCTGGATAACGGCGAACTACGTGTGAACGGCGTCAAGGACATCAAGGCCTGCGTGGATTACCTCATCGACCATAAGTTGGCTGATCCTAAACGCATCGGCATCACCGGCGGGTCGTACGGCGGATACATGACCATGGCCGGCCTCACCGAATTTCCAGACATGTTCGCCGCCGGCGTGGACCTGTTCGGCATCGTCAACTTCATGACTTTCTTCCAACACACGCAGCCGTGGATGGCCGCCATTTCCAAGGTTGAATATGGCGATCCGGACACGCAAAAAGAAATGCTGGACCGCCTTTCACCCATCTACAAACTGGATCGCATCAAGGCCGCCACCATGGTGCAGCACGGCGCCAACGACACGAACGTTCCGGTGATTGAAGCCGAGCAGATTGTGAAAACGCTGAAAGATCGCGGCGTGCCCGTGGAATACATCCTGTTTCCCGATGAAGGCCACGGCTGGCGCAAAACGCCGAATCGCATCCGCTCCACCGTGGAGATGGTGAAGTTTTTCAAGGAACATCTGAGCGCGGGAATGTGAGCGGCGTTGTGAAGTCGGCGTAAAGCGGTAGTGTGACAAATGCCACAGCCCCGAGCGCAATCGACTTATTACCATGATTCAATTCCAACGCATGCAAAAGTTCATCACGGAAGAAATTTTAAAATGAAAGGGTTTGAGATGAAAAAGACTTCAGCGGTTTTCGCCATCATGTCCATGGTTCTTGGTTTCGCGCTTACCGGATTCGCCGTGCAGCATGACCAGCCTTCCGGCCCTTCGCCCAAGGCCGCGGCCAAGGGTCCGGTCAAGACGTTTACCGGCGAAATCTCTGACGGCCAGTGCGCCAAGAACGGTTCGCATGAAGCCGTGATGAAAAAGGCCAGCGTAAATAACGCCGCTAACTGCACCAAGGGCTGCGCCCGCAAGTTCGAGTACGTTCTCTTTGACGCGGCTGCCAAGAAGATCTACCGTCTGGACAACCAGGAGACTCCGTCAAAATTCCCGGCACAGAAAGTAAAAGTCACCGGCAATCTCGATGGCGACACGATTCATGTGCTGAAGATCGAGGCGGCGAAGTAATCTGCAAGCTGGCTTTCATGGCTCCGGTGCCCGTTACATGCGGAAAGAGATTTTGACGGTGGTCTCAACTTCCACCGGTTGGCCATCAAGCGTATAGGGTTTGTAGACCCATTTCTTTACTGCGTCCACTGCAGCCGCCGTGAGCAGCGGGTCGCCTGATATGACGGTCATCTTCGATATCCTGCCGTCCTTGGCAATGACAATTTGCAGGAGAACGTCGCCCTGGATACCTTTCGCCTTGGCTTTCCAAGGGTAGGTGGGGGCTACCTTCTTCTTTAACAGGCCGTCCGAGACGCCCGAGCTCACCCTAATTTTCTTGGGAGCCGGTGTTGGCGTCGCCTCTCCGGCCGCCGGTTTTTTGTCGGTTGATGTTTCACCAGTCGTCGATGGTGTCTGTTGATTCTGCGCTAGAGCCGCCAGGATGCTGGCAGCGCATAGAAGGACTACAGCGAAGCAGTTTCTGGAATAGGACATTTCGGCCGAATTATACCCCTATACCTTGGGGGTGATTAAGCAGGTTACCGTAGGTCATTGCTGGTTTTCTTTTGGATGGCTCCGGCATGACTTGCAGTAATATGGCACTAACTGGCCAGTAGTTCTATATTGCATTCACTTTCAAACAGCCGCTTCCGTCCATTTTTCTTATGGCGCAAATTGCAGGTACTGATCGAGGACGCAGGAGTTCCCGTGTCCTTGTATCGTTGGCTCTGGCCGTTTCCGGCCAGAAAAGCGATGGCTCGCACGTAAGCGGTGCAGCGGAAACCATTTTGGTCAACCGTCACGGGGCGCGTATACGCTCCACCGTGCCCCTTGAGCCACAAATGGAAGTCCGTGTGGCCATGCTGGCGCCTTACAAATGGCGGGTAGGCCAGGTTGTCTGGGCCGACAATGGTGAAAGCGAATACGGCATTGAACTGTATCGTCCTGAAAACTTCTGGGGGATCTTCTTTCCCCCCGAAGATTGGGAACTCGGCGTGCCCACGGTAACGGTTTTCAGTTCCAATGAAACCAGCGGAGCCACGCAGCCTCGAAGCGCGCAAAAAAAGAACCAAGACAGAAACAATGAAACTTCGTCTGATCCTTCCGCCTTGCACGTTCCTGAAGGCGGCACCATTGCCATCCTGCGCGGCATTGCCAGCAACGGCATGCCGTTCCAGGAACGCGACCTGATTCTGCCCGTGGGCGATCATCACGCCAGCATGTTGATTGGTCCCATGGTGGAACTGGGTTCCACCATGAGCGTCATCTTCAACAAGCACAGCGTGGAAAAAGCCGTGGTCACCGCGGTTTCGCACAGCCGCGAATATGACCGCTGGCGCATCTGGCTGAATTTTGATCGTCCGCTCCAGTCGGGCAAGGACATGTCGAACTAGATCGTTTGCTGACATCTTTTGCCCTTGCGGCCGACCCTTCCCTTATACTCGTGCGTTACCCGCTCGCCTTCTTAAGGAGTCCCCCCGAATGAAGATAAAGACCAGTATCCTGTCACTTATTTTGCTCGGTGCCGCCAGTGTCTGCGCATTGGCCCAACCCGCCGCCAAGGCCGGTTCGCACACTACGTACATTCGTGCCGGACATCTGTTTGACTCGACGTCAGACACGGTTCGCGACAACGTGGTCATCGTGGTTACCGGAGACCGCATTCAGAGCGTTGTGCCGGCCGCCTCCTTCACGGTTCCTGCTGGATCCACCGTGATTGATCTTTCCAAATCCACCGTGCTCCCCGGACTGATCGATTGCCACACGCACATGGCGGCGCGGGCTGACCGTTATGACGAGATCTATCGCTTCAAGGACACGCCTTTCAGCGCGGCCTTTGCCGCCGTGGTCCACGCCAACAAGACTCTGGAAGCCGGCTTCACTTCCGTTCGCGACGTAGGATCACCACCGTTCATGGCCGTTGACCTGCGCAACTCGATCAATGAAGGCCTGATTCCCGGACCGCGCATCGTGGCCAGCGGCCCCGGCATTTCCATCACCGGCGGACACGGTGATCTGAATAACTATTCGCCGCAAACGCGTGTCACCATGTTTCCGGAAGAGCATGACTACCACATTGCTGACGGTGCTGATCAAATCCGTCACGTGGTCCGCTCGCAGATAAAGTACGGCGTGGACGTGATCAAGATCATGGCTTCCGGAGGCGTGCTCTCTAAAGGTGACAGCCCCGGCGCTCCGCAGTACACGCTGGAAGAACTCAAGGCCGCGGCGGAAGAAGCCCACATGGCTGGACGAAAAATTGCCGCGCACGCCCACGGCGCGCAAGGAATGAAGAACGCCATCCTCGCCGGTATTGATTCCATTGAACACGCCAGCTTGATTGACGACGAAGTGATCCGTCTGGCCAAAGAGCACGGCACGTATCTCGTCATGGACATCTATAACGACGACTACATCCTGGGCAAAGCCATTGAGTTCGGGCTCCCCAAGGAGAATGTCGAAAAAGAACGCATGGTCGGCCAGCGCCAGCGGGAAAGTTTTGAGCGCGCGGTCAAGGCCGGATTGAAGATGGCCTTCGGCACCGATGCCGGAGTCTATCCGCATGGCGACAACGCCAAGCAGTTCTTCTATATGGTCAAGTTCGGTATGACGCCTGCGCAAGCCATCCGCGCGGCTACCAGCAGCGCCGCAGACCTGATCGGACGCTCCAAGGACGTTGGCACCATTGAACCCGGCAAGTTTGCTGACATCATCGCCGTGAGTGGTGATCCCATGCAGGACGTGCGTGCACTAGAGAACGTAGGCTTTGTGATGAAAGGCGGCTTGGTGGTGAAGGACAACATTACCGCCAAGAGCGCGCGCTAGAGTTCTTCCTTCCGCGTGTTGCTGGAAACCACAATCTGCCAATTTGACCCACTCGTCCGATTCGGACGAGTGGGTTTTTCTTTTCACTCCGTTCCGTTGTACCGTCCGGAATGCGGACGGCGGCCTGCAAGGAGGTCGTATGGCTGACAAAATCAAAAATCGATATCAGGACGTTAGTCGGAGGCCGAAGCGGCGGCTGTTATGGATGGTTCTTATCCTCGCTGCCGAGGCCGTGTGGCTGATGCTCACGCTGATCGCTTGGTGAAAGTAGAAAGTTAGTTGGGGACGCTCCGGGTGCGTCCCCATATGTATTTGTACGGCCGTTCTGGCGAAGTTGCCGTGGTCCTCTCCCTTCCATTCTTCCCCTGGTTTAAAGTAGAGCCTAAGGAGAACCCCATGCGGTCTACATTTTCTTTCGTTTTTATTTTCGCAATTTTATTTTCAATAATCTCAGTTGCTGGAGCCAGCTCGCCGGCCACCCCTCAGCCCTCATCGCAAGAATCAGTTGTCGCGTCGCCATCCTCACATGCCACAACGGCAACGCCCGTGGCTTCGCGCAATTCCGCCTTCGCATCCAATGAACACTTCGCATCCAACGAACAAAAGAAAGACGAGCAACAGGCTCTGCGTGACGACATTAAGAGAATGCGCGTGCTGGTCCAGCAGATGGAAACCAATCTGGCTTTTGTGGATTCCGGTCAGACGCCGCTCAAGCATCAATTTCAACTGGAGATCGAGATGTGGCGCACGCTGATCAACCAGATGGAGCGCCGGCTGAACGCGACTGCGCGTTAGCGGCAAAGCCCGAAGACTCCGAAATGTTGCGTCTGTGCGGTTTCTCACGCCCGCTCTCCGACTGAAGGACACAGCCGCCGGTACTATTGTGACCTTTGCCGCAACAGGCGAGAATAGGTTCATTGCAACACGCATTGGAGAAGGACCACCTCGGGCCCAGCAGCATATGAATCACACAGAAACCAGCAAAGGCACGCGGCGTTGGCCGCGCCATCGCATTGACGTGCGCTTGAAAGTGTCCTACGCCAAGGGCAGCGCCACGGTTTCGGTATTTGGCCGCGCCAACATCCTGAGCCACGGCGGCATGGGCGCTTTTATCCCTTGTTCCATCCCCTTAGGGACCATGATCACTCTGGAAGTCAGCTTTCCCTATTCCTCCACTGAAGTCACGCTCCAGGCGGAAGTTAAGACTTGTGCAGGCTTCCGCTACGGCCTGGAATTCGCTGGCTTGCAAGAGTGTGTTCGCGATGTGATTGTAAAAAGTTGCAGTTCGGCGGCCCTTCTCCAGTAATTCTTCTCCATGGTCCTTGTCTCCGGCGCTGCATATTGCATCTCACTGCCTAGCGCGAGTACACTCTTGCGCAGCATTGTTGAAGTCTTTTCAGCAAAATCCCAGGGTCTTGCTCTCTTAAAGAGCTTATCTTTTTTTGAGGTAACGTGTCTCCCTCTTTCCTTGTTTTATTCAGGCAGCGTCTGTCCCGGCGGTTTTCAGTTGCTGGCGGAAGTCTGCCTGTAGGTTTTCGTGCCGCATTAAAGCTTAGCGCTGTCCTGGTCGCAGTTTTACTGATAGAAGTCCCCGTCGGCGCCCAGAGTGTTTCCCGCTACAAGCCCAAGATTCGCACTATTACCACCTTTGTCCGCCTGGATCGCGCGCTTTACCGTGCCCAGATTGCTGACGCTCTGCGCGTGTTACATACCGCCAAAGACGAATTCACCGGCGCCGGCTATGAAGTGGAAACGCTGCGCATTACCACGCAGCCTTTTTCGGTGATCACCCGCGGCTTGAGCGAATCGCAGGCCATCAACTTCTTCCGCGATCTGGACAAGCTTGCCCAACAGCAAGGCTTCACGCCGGCGATTGGTCCGGCCATGATCCGTGACGGTGACGATCCTGGTCAGGCCGAGTTGCTGGCGCAGATCATAGCTTCCACGCAGACTATTAACGGTTTCGTTGTGGTGGCTGATGATTCCGGACTGCACCTGAACGGAATCCGTGAAGCGGCCCGCGTCATTAAATATCTTGAGGAGCATACCGATAAGGGTGAAGGGAATTTCCGTTTCGCCGCGGCAGCGTTTCCTCCCTCGAATGCTCCGTTTTATCCCGTGTCTTCTACCACTGGCCAGGGCCGTAGTTTTGCCATTGGACTGGAGTCAGCCGGCATCGTGAACCAGGCATTTTCTTCTGCTGTTGGCGATCTGCAAACAGCCGGTGAGCAACTCACCAACATGCTGGGAGTGGAAGCCAAACAGGTGGAAGAGATGTCCCGCCGCATTGAAAAGCTCACCAGTTGGACCTACGCGGGCATTGACCTCACGCCGGTCCCGCTGAAAGATGTATCCATCGGCGGCGCGTTTGAAACTCTGCTGGATGGACCCATTGGCTCGTCGGGAAGCTTGAGCGTGGCGTACGCCATCACCTCCGCCGTGCGGCGTATTCCGGTGAAGCAGACCGGGTACAGCGGGCTCATGCTGCCGGTCCTGGAAGACACCGTGCTCGCCCGCCGCTGGGAAGCCGGACGCATCAATCGTGACGCGCTGCTGTCTTACTCCGCGGTGTGCAGTGCCGGACTCGACGCGATTCCTTTGCCCGGAGACGTTTCCGAACGCGAGATCGTCAGCATTATTTCCGATGTGGCCAGCCTGGCCGTGAAATGGCACAAACCTCTTTCCGCGCGGCTGCTGCCAGCTCCCGGCCGTCGCGTGGGCGAAATGACTGACTTTAGCTCACAATACCTGGTGAATATCAGGATTCGATAGTGCGACTAAGCACCGTCTTTAGCGGCTGAGGTAGAAACGTCATGGCTCTCTTGATGAAGCCCGAATGCGAAAAGTGTCACCAGACCCTCCCCGTGGACGCCGTTGCCTTCATCTGCTCGTACGAATGCACTTTCTGTGATGGCTGCTCTCTGGAGATGAAGAATATCTGCCCAAATTGCAGCGGCGAGCTTCTTCGCCGGCCCCGCAGAAAATAAAGCGGAAGCGATAGGGAGCCGTCGCCTGGTTCCTTGGTTTACAGCTTAGGCTGGACTGGGCCGTCATCTGGCCCGTTCGCCGGATTTGGCAACAAATTATTGTCCCCGCGCGCAAAACGTTGACATACCCCGTCTCCAGGACTATCTTTGCCGCGCTGCCCTTTCCGGAGTTTCCCTGGAGGTATTCCCCCGTTATGCGCAATCACTTTGCTGTAAATCGCTCACTGTCAGGTCGCGCTGGACTGTTCCTTTGCGCGGCCATTTTGTTGATACCTTCTTTTGCAGCGGCCGCTACGCGCCCGCTATTCAATCTTCAATCCCTTTCGCAGTCGCCTTTTCCCAGTGATCGTTTCACCATAGGCGATGCCCGGCAGAACACCGGGTTGCGTGTCAACCTTCCCACGCCGAATTGCACAACCCACCCTTCTGACTGTGCTGACTTTGCTCTGATCAATCAGCTTGACGGTTTCAATCTGCAGCCCCGGATTTCAATCCCTTTTGACGGCGCGATTGATCCTTCCACGGTGAGCAGCAAAACGGTTTTCCTCGTCCAGCTGCCGGCCCGCTTCAAACTTGGCCGCGATATGGACGACGACTCCTTCGCGGGATTCAAGCCCAATATCATCGGCATCAACCAGATTTTCTGGGACCCGGCGTCCCTCACGTTGTTCGTAAGCTCTGATCAACATCTGGACCAGCGGTCGAACTATTTGTTGGTCGTGACCAAAGGTGTCCACGATGCAGCCGGCGCCGCCATCCGTCGCGCCCGCGGCTTGAACAGCGATGACGACGATAACGGTGACGCGCAACTCCGCGCTTACCGCCGCGCTCTGCACAGCGTGCTCGATGACGAAGCTCTGCGCGCCATCGCGCCTGGCCTGGACAAAGGCGATATCGCCGCCGCCAGCATTTTCACCACGCAAAGCGCCACCGCTACTCTGGAGAGCATTCGCGACCAGGTCAAAGCGGCTGCTGCCCCGCAAGTGAGCTTCGCCATTGGGTCCAAAGGTGAAAAGACCGTTTTCCCGGTCAACACGGTTTCCGGGTTTACCTGGAACGTGCAGGCCCTTACCGTCGGTCCGCTGATCCCCTCAAGCCTCAACGGTGACCTGGCGGCTCTACAAGTTTTCCCAGGATCAATCGGCACCCTCGCGTTTGGCAAATTTAACTCCAAACAGTTTACGAACGCCGGCGTGTTCATTCCTGCCGTGCCCACCGCACAAGACGTGCCGGTGCGGTCCACGCAGGACGTTTATTTCAATCTGTTCATCCCGTCCGGTAAGCGCCCGACCAATGGATGGCCGGTAGCTATTTTTGGCCACGGATTCACTGACAGCAAGCAAGGCGCTCCGTTTGCCGTGGCTTCCACGCTGGCGCACAACGGCATCGCATCCATCGCCATCAACGTTGTGGGTCACGGATTCGGCCCCAACAGCACGTTGACGATCAATCAAGGCGCCACGTCCGTCACGTTCCCTGAAGGTGGCCGCGGTTTTGATCAGGACGGCAACGGCCAGATCACCTCCGCGGAAGGTTCTTCCACTTTCTTTGCCGGCCCGCAGGGAACCATTGGATCACGCGACGCTTTGCAACAAACCGTTGCTGATCTGATGCAACTGGTGCGCGCCATTCAAGGCGGCATTGACGCCGATGGCGATGGCCTGCCGGACCTGGACGCTAACCGCATCTATTACGCCGGACAGTCGTTTGGCGGAATTTACGGCACCATCTTCCTGGGCATTGAACCTGATGTCCGTGCCGGCGTTCCCAACGTCCCCGGTGGATCGATCATTGACATTGTTCGCATCAGCCCTTCGTTCCAGTTGCTGCTGACGCAAGCTCTGGCGGTGCGTACACCGTCATTGTTGAATGCCGGGCCGCCGCTCTTCTTCAAGGACAACGCTCCTCTGCGCAACTTGCCGCCGGTTATCAACAACGTACCCGGAGCTGTCGCGGTTCAAACCGTGGAAGAGACCAGCCGGTGGCTGGGTCAGGCTGGCGATCCAGTGGCCTGGGCCCCGTTCATCCGTAAATCACCGCTGCCTGGCGAGTTTGCCAAGAGAGTGATCATTCAGTTTGCCCGTGGTGACGAGACTGTACCTAATCCCACCGCAACGGCGCTGATTCGCTCCGGCGATCTCGCGGATCGCGCAACCTTCTTCCGGAATGACCTGGCGTTTGCTCTGGGCGTTGGCTTCGGCAAGAATCCTCATACTTTCTTGACGAACATCGCGGGTACGGTGCCGGTGGCCACGGCGGCCATCGGGGGCCAAACCCAGATCGCAATTTTCTTCGCCACCGACGGAGCATTGACCATTGATCCGGATGGTCCGGGAGGCTTGTTTGAAGTCCCAATCCATGGCGCGTTGCCGGAAGATCTGGGATTCCTGCCGTAAGAAGATTGGTAATTGAGTAATCTGTAATCGGGTAATTGAAAAGCGGAGCCGAGGATATTGAAATTATCCCGGCTCCGTTTGGTGTCTAGACCCAATTACCCATTTTGTTTTTTCAATTACCAAGTTAAAAAATTACCCAATTACTAAATTTCGTTCACCACTTCATCCGCTCCCTTGTCGTCGTGATGTGTGCCAGGTGATGGTTGCCGTGCCACGAATACAGACCGAGCAGCCAGTCCATGTCATGAATGCCGGATTCCGGATGGTTCCATTTCCGCCGGAAGTCGTCTTCCTTCATCGCTTGTAGCACCGCGACCCAGCGCGCATGAACCGACTCCAGCAGGGCCAGGGAAACGTCGATCGGGGTGATCTCTGAATCCTTCATTCGGGCCCAGGCCGCTTCGTCATAAGGTTTGATCGTCGGTACGTTTTCGGTCAGGGCCAGTTTCGTCCGGACGTAGGCGTTGAGATGGCTGTCCGGAACGTGGTGGGCAACTTGGCGAAGGCTCCATCCGCCTTCGCGGTAGGGAGTTTCCAGTTGTTGGGGTGAAAGTCCGGCCAGGGCAGTGCGCATTTTGTCCGGCAAGG
>JANXPR010000023.1 GCA_025357215.1 Acidobacteriaceae bacterium
GCCAAACTTCCGGGTAGGTCGCTTGAGCCTGTCAGTAATGGCCGGCCTAGAGGAATGACCGTCGACGGCGGCAACGCCGTACACAAAATTCGGCTTACAGGTCCAGCATCACTTGTGGCCCCTGCGATCGGAAACGATTGCGGGGGCTTTCAATTTTGGGTGGACAACGCTGGGTCCTTCGACTCGCTTTACTCGCTCAAGATTTCGGCAGCAGGGGAACCTACAACCACAAAGGCCACGAAGTCACACGAAGAGAGTTGGGACTTCACGGAAACTTGTAAAACGACTTCAGCCGATCATATTCGCTAACGGGAAGCTGAACCAGCACCGGGTTCTTGCCGGCATCGAGCCAGCGCAATATTTCGTCAAATTTTTTTTGCGGTATCGCGGTGGATCCTTCAGTAGGCTGGAGAGGTGCCGCCGAGCCGAAAAGAAACATACATGCGCCCGGAGGTGGGTCTGGAGAAAGTACTTTTTTTTCGCCCGTCGCCAGAGAGAACGTCATTTCATTCGGCTTGGGCGAGAACCTTCCCCATTCACGCCAGCGCGCCACTACGATGATGCCTGATTCGTACTTCATCAGTGGCTGAGCAGAGTTCCAATCCGAGAAAGCAACCTGATCGCGCCGCAGAAGGCCGCCGTAACTGAACGAACCCGGATCATCCACGCATTCCACACCCTCGCTTGACTCGTACGGCATCCTGGGTGCCGGAGATGTGTGCGACGTACCAAGAACTCGATGAATTGGAAACACGCCGGCCGGGGAGCGGGCGTCGCCATGTTGTTTTTGCGCCGGTTCCAGAGGCCCCGATATTGTTGGAGCAAGTCCGTTCTTCGCGAGAACCACCGGAGTTGACTTGCCCACTATTTTCCAGACGCCGGAGCTATCACGTTCATATCGATTCAGGTTACCAGCCGAGATATTCCACGCGGGCGTGGTAACCACTAAGAGTTGTTTGGAAATCAGGTATTCAGTATAGGCGCCGCCCGAAGAAGAGAAATCAGTATAGGCCCCGTAGATCTTTTCCCGAAATACCCCGCCACCAGGACCCACGGCCCATCGGACATCAGGCGCTGAAAAAGCAGCCGCGTTGAAATTTTCGTGGGCTGGATTGTGCCACGGCGAACCAGGTTCAGCCTCCTGCATGCCGGCGGCCCCCACAGCCATAGTCATGCCGGTTTGACTGGGCATTCTCGACCCGGTGTCCGGCTCGAACAAGACGGACGACAGATACATTCCTGGTGGAACTGTGGGTCCGCCAGCGCGCCAGGATTTACCGCCATCGATGGTGACAACAACATTGAGCACTTCGGATTTTTCCGGATGCGCATAGTCGCCACCTACACCAATGCCCCGGCGTTCGTCATGAAACGCGAGCGAAAAAATTCCCGATGACGCATTTGCCGGATGCATGGGCGTCTCGGCCACGGCCCAGTTTTTGCCGCGATCGCTCGACCGGAATACTCGCGCGACTGTTGCGCCGCCGGTGGCGAACCACACGTTGCTGGTGCCTTGAATGGTGAGGCAGGAATTGCTGGCGGCAAACGCGCCTTCGTTCGGCAGAGCAGCGGGCAGGGCGTCCGGCGGAAGTTGTTTCCAGGTCAGGCCGCCGTCTTCGGTGGTGAACAGCGCAAACTTGCCATCAATTGGATCGCTGAGCACGATGCCGTGCTTCGCGTCCCAGAATGCGACGGCGTCAAAGAAAATTCCGGCGCGCTTTTCTTCAAAGACCTGCTTCCACGTCTTGCCGCCGTCCGTGGTGCGATAGATTTGCGCCTGGCCTTTTTCGGCCGGACCGGAGCTGATGATGACTGCCGTCTGGTCGTCAAAAGCTTTGATGCTGCGGAAATCGAGCTTCTCCGCGCCGGGAACGGTGATGACGCTCCAGTGCTTGCCGCCGTCAATGGTGCGGATCACGGTGCCATCCGTCCCGCTGGCCCAGACTACGTTTTCGCTGACGACGCTCAGTCCGCGAAAGCCGGCGGTGGTGGGGACGGGGATCTTGGTCCATTGAGCGAGGGCGGTTGACGCGAGAAGCATGATTGCAAGAAGAAGTTTCATAGAAGCAATATGTCTTTCAGGGCTGAAGCCCGCACGCTCAAGCGCGCATGTGTTTCCCATTAATGAATGTGGCACTGGAGCATTCTCACACGCGCCATCGAGAAAACTCCCTTAAGCAGCAATGGCGAGATCGACAGTTGTCGGGGTCCTTCGACTCGCCATCATCCCGGCGCTGCCGGGACTCTTGCTCGCTCAGGATGACAGGCTCTGTAATATTTGGATTGCCCCGACTACCTCTGTCCATCAGCATAATCGCTGGGAGGTTTTAAATCCGCGGTCATCCGCGCAAAACCCGCGGCAAGAGTTCTTATTCCCCTGATCGCGCCAGCTCCACCGCGCGCACCAGCGCCTGCGCCTTGTTCAAGCATTCCTGGTATTCGCTTTCGGGGACGGAATCCGCAACGATGCCCGCTCCAGCCTGAACGTAAGCCTTCTTGCCTTTCATCAGCATGGTACGGATGGCGATGCAGGAATCCAAATTGCCGGCAAAATCGGCGTACAGAACTGATCCGCCGTAGATGCCGCGGCGAACTGGCTCAACCTCTTCAATGATCTCCATGGCGCGGACTTTGGGCGCGCCGGTGAGCGTCCCGGCCGGGAAGCAGGCGGCAAAGGCGTCCACGCCGCTGAGGTCTTTGCGCAGAGTGCCTTCCACGGACGAGACCAGATGCATCACGTGCGAGTAGCGTTCGACGAACATCAGGCTGGGAACTTTCACGGTACCGAATTCGCTGACGCGACCCACGTCATTGCGGCCGAGGTCGACGAGCATTACGTGCTCGGCGCGCTCTTTTTCGTCGGCACGGAGTTCTTTTTCCAGTTGCAGGTCTTCGGCTTCGTCCTTGCCGCGTTTGCGGGTTCCGGCGATGGGCCGGTATTCGAGGTGGCGTCCGGTGACGCGGACCAGCATTTCGGGCGACGAGCCCAGGACCGTCATGTTGTCGCTTCGCAAACCGCTCGGCGTACTTTCTCTTCGCGAACCGCGCTTGGGCGAGCTGCCAGTCCGCGAGTCTTCGGCGCCTTCGCCCGCCATGCGCAGAAAATACATATACGGCGAAGGGTTCACCCGGCGCAGTGCGCGATAAATATTGAACGGCTCAACGTTCGGCTGGAATTCCAACCGCAAAGACGGCACGGTTTGAAACACGTCACCGGCCATGATGTAGTCCTTGATCTTTTCCACCGTCTTGAGGAAGTCCGCTTTGGAGGTGGAAATCTTGATCTTCACTTTTCCCTTGGCGGACTTGGCTGCGCGCAGATATTTGGCGGGCAGCGGCGCGGCAAGCTGGCGCTCAATCTTTTCGATGTCGCGCACGGCACGGTCATAGGCCTTGCGCGGCGACTCGCGACGCACGTCCGCCGTGGCGATGATATAGATCTCATGCCGCACGTGGTCAAAAGCCAACAAGCGGTCAAAGAACATGAGCGCGCAATCGGGAGTCTTCAGGTCGTCTTTGGCGCGCGTGGGTAGCTTTTCCAGTTGGCGCACCACGTCATGGGAGAAGAATCCCACGGCGCCTCCGGTGAACGGCGGCAGGCCGTGGACCTTGGCGGAACGGTGTTCGCGCAGCATGTGGTCCAGCACTTCAAAGATGCTGCCTTCCTGATGTTGCGTCCGGCCGTGCTGCTGGATGGTGATGTCGCGTCCCCGCGAACGCAGGATCATATAAGGTCGCACACCCAGGAAGGTGTAACGTCCTACCTTTTCGCCGCCTTCCACGGATTCCAGCAAGAAGGCGTTGGGCTCGTCGGCGGCAATGCTGAGGAAGGCCGAAACCGGAGTCCGCAGATCGGCGCTTACGGTCTTGGCCACGGGGACCAGTGTGGCATCAGCGCAAAGGGCCGCAAACTGTTTGTAGTCAGGGAAGTGCATGGGCGTTCATTTTAACGGCGAGCTCATCTTAACTGAGCTTTTTCTTAGGTGTCTTTTCCGGCCATGCCCCAAGTTCCGCAAGCCCCAGGTTACCCGGCCCGAGTTTACCGGAGGGCCAACGGAAA
>JANXPR010000025.1 GCA_025357215.1 Acidobacteriaceae bacterium
GAAGACGATTTCAAATTCTGGGTAGTCCTGATGAAAGAAGCTGCGAAGATTGGCGGCCAGACCTTCATCCCGGCCGCACAACGGCTTCAGAATGCTGATCGGCTGTGCTGGTCCTGTCTGGGGCAATTTCACCGCAAGATATCGCCGCGCCGCAATGATGACGAGCACGCAGTACGCCAGCGAACCTGCCAGCAGAACAGCCAAAATGGTTGCGAAAATCACCATAGCGTGTACGAGTCTTCCCTCTTGTTCCCTGAGTCTCCGCCACGAAGGGCGGGTCTTTTCACTGCTGCGTCATTTACTGCTGTGTCAAAAGCAACTTGCCGCCGCTTTCGGCAACGGTCTTCAAGTTCGCCGACCCGACCAATTTTCGCACGCGGTCGAGCTGCGATGCGTCCGTGACCAGATAACAGCGCTCACCTAGCGTCCAGAGTTGGGCAAATTCCTGGTCGCCGATAAAAACTGAAGGCGATCCTGAAGCGAGCGAGCCATATTCCAGATTGTTCTTGCGTCCGTTCAGCAACAACGCCGTGCGGTCGGCATAAAACAGGACCGACGAATAAGGGTAGTACGCGCCGTCCACGATCAAGCGCCCTTGCGGCGCCTTGGTTAACGCTTCCGCCAGCGGTCGCGACCCTAAATAAGGATCGAAGACCGTAAGCGCCATCCGGCTGGCATGAAAGAACAGTACCATCATGGCCGCCTGAGCAAGAATCGCGCGGCGTCCGGAGAGCAGCCACGAACCGGCAGCCCCCACTAGAAACGCCAACCCGGCCACAGCCAAAGGGACCCTTAAATAGGCAAATGCCTGAATCGTAAGGTCTCCCAGGTGGCCGAGCGAGAGTGTATAAGCACTTGGGTTTTGCTGCAAGACCCTGGAAATATCCCCTGGCGCAGGCACATTGCGGACGGCGATCAGCAACCCGGCAATCACCACCGCTGCGGCAGCCGCAACCCAGGCCACGGCGATCCTGCCGCGATTCAACCATTTTACGCTGCCGGTGCCGTAACCGGTCACCAAAAGACCCTCGTCTTGATCTTGATCTTGGCCGGAAGCTATCGCGCAACCCAAAAGCAGCGCCAAACAGGGATATATCGGCAACGAATAGTATTCCTGCGTGGTAGAAAACGTGAAAAAGACCAGCAGAAACAACGTGGCGCAAAGAGCCAACAGCCGCGTGCGGCTGGCGCGGTCGGCGCCTCTGTATCCCAGCTTGAACGCCGCGGGAAGATAAAAACTCCAGGGGAACAGCCACAACAGGTTGAGCAGCCAGAACGTAAGCCGAGGCACGGTGTTGTAGTCACGCGGATAGCGCAGTCCAAGAAACCGCAACACGTGTTCGTTCATGAAATAGAACCAGAAGAACCCGTGGTACTCTCCTGGTCCGCTGTGCATGGTGAAATCAAAATAAGGAGGCATGCGCCGCATGGCCATCACATGCCACGGCGCGGCGATAGCCAGAAAAATCAACAGGCCACGGACGGGATGAAGAGCACGCCAGGTCTGCGAGAAAGATGTTCCCCGCGAAAACAGCCGGCGGATCAGGGCCAGATATACGATCGACGCGCCGCCAACAATCACCAGCACCAGCAGGCCCTTCAGCAATACGCCCACGGCCAGGCTTGCTGGGAGAACAGCAGCCCAGAGACCAGGATGCTTTTCGGTTTCAATCGCGTCGCTGTCTTCATTCAGCGCCCGCTGCAATGACCACAGGCACACTACAACGCACAGCGCGAGCATCACATCTGGAATCAGGATTCGGGTGAACAGGAAAAGACCAACGCAGGTGGCCAGGACGAGTCCGGAATAGAATCCAGCGCGTTCGCCAAAGGCCCAGCATCCGTAGCGCATGGTCACCCAGCACAGCAGGACCGCCGAAAGCGCAAACGGAATTCTTGCCGCCCAGTCATGCACGCCAAAAATCAAATACGAAATGGCAATGAGCCAGTACGGCAGTGGAGCCTTCTCTATATAAGGAACGCCGTTGAGATGCGGAATCACCCAGTCGCCGGAGCGGACCATGTTGCGTGCCAGTTGAGCGTGCGAAGCATCCACGTCGTCCATAAGTCCGGGCGGCGAGATCAGGCAGCCGACGAAAACCAGCACAGCCACGGCCAGGAGCGCGGCGTCACTACGCCACGCGCGCGCACGCCGCTGCACGGGCTCGGGAGGAGCCGTTAATTCCTGCTTTTCCTGGATTGCTGTTACTGCGCTAATGCGGACACCTTTCCGTCAAAAGAGTGAGCGTTCGTGGAAACCCTCCCCTGTAACCCGGGAGCGGACAAGAAGTTCAGGAAATAATTGCGGCTCTGCTAACTACTCTGCAAGTTGCTCTATCAATCATCTAATGCTTCGGGGCTTGGCGATGTAAAAATTTGTAAATGATTCATTCGATGTCAAGACGCAAACCATAGCAGCATCAACGGCACATTCCATCCGCAAGTGCCCTCGTCGAAACCCCACAATGACAGGGGGAAACCGCGAAAACACTCGCTGTATAAACCATACACAGATTCCACGCCACCTGTTATCCTAGGACGCTCGTAAGTCGCCCAGGAGGCCATTTCTCCCGCATGCGAAAGACACTACTGATTCTGGCCGTTAGCACAGTGCTCGTTTTGTCCTCAAGTTCACAACAAACTTCCGCTCCGGCAAGCCCGGCGGCAACGCCACGGTATGACGGCGCCAGTTGGTGGAGCTACGTTAAGTTCCTGGCGTCCGACGAAATGGAAGGCCGCGAGACCGGAAGTCTGGCGCTACGCCGCGCTGAAGATTTTGTGGTGGAACAGCTCAAGCACGATGGTCTGGAGCCGGCCGGCTCCACTGGTTATTTCCAGAACGTGCAGTTTGAGTCGCGACAGATTATCGAGAAAGACTCAAGGATCGCCTTGCTGCATGGCAAGCAAGTCGAACCTCTTACTCTGGGTGACGATGCCATCTTCAACACTCGCGTGGATCTCGCTCCTTCCGTGGAAGCGCCGATGGTGTTTGTGGGATACGGGCTGACCGTGCCGGAAAAAGGTTATGACGATCTGGCCGGGCTGGACCTGCAAGGCAAAGTTGCCGTGATGTTGGCCGGTGCACCATCTGATATTCCCGGTGCCCTGGCTTCGCACTACCAGACGGCGGGCGAACGCTGGAAGGCGATGAAGAAGGCCGGCGTCGTGGGCATTGTCACGATATTGAATCCCGCGTCCATGGACATTCCCTGGTCGCGCATTTCCGCCAATCGCACCCATCCCAGCATGGCGCTCACGGGCCGCGAATTTGATGACACCGCGGGAGAGAAACTGGCGATTACGTTTAATCCAGAGCGCGCCGAAAAACTGTTTGAGGGTTCGCCGCAGAGCTTTCAGGATATTTTGGCCATCGCCAAGGATCGGCAGCCTTTGCCGCGCTTTGTCCTCGCGCATTCCATCCAGGCCACCGCGGCCGTCAACAAGAAGATGCTCGAGTCGGCCAACGTAGTAGCCAAGCTTCCCGGCAGCGATCCCAGTCTAAAAAACGAATACGTGGTGGTCTCGGCGCACATTGACCATATTGGCATTGGAGAGCCCATCAACGGCGACCGCATCTACAACGGCGCCATGGACGATGGGTCGGGCAGCGCGCTGATCCTCGACATGGCTGCGAACTTTCGGAAGAATCCGGAAAAAATGCGGCGGTCTATCCTCCTCGTTTTAGTCACCGGAGAAGAAAAAGGATTGCTGGGCTC
>JANXPR010000037.1 GCA_025357215.1 Acidobacteriaceae bacterium
ACCGCCGGAATTGCCAAAATTGAAGATCGCAGGTCCACGTCTCTGCCTGGTGCTCGGTCTTCCCCGCCTCGTCCTTAGCCTCATGACCGCCGTGATTGCCCTGGCAGTCTGTGCCTCAGCGCAAGACGTCCGCCTGGCGGAAGTAAAAGGCGAAGTTCTGGACATGCAGGGCAAGCCGATTGCCGCCGCGCAAGTGGTGTACACGAATGTGGCGAACAACAAGACCTATCGCTGCCAGACCGCAATCAACGGCCAGTACTACATGATCGGACTACAGGTGGGCGCTTACCAGATTGAAATCACCGGACCCACCGGAAGGCATATCTACTCGGGCAAGAAAGTGGTCTCAGCCGGTGACGCTCAAAAGCTGAACGTGACCCACATTGACCTTTCCTCGATTCCCACCAAAGCTTCCTTGGCGCCGTTTAAAGGACCTTCGGCGGCGGAACTACAGAGCGAAGACTGGCGCAAGGTAACTGAATCAAATTCAAAAGCGCTGACGCCGGAACAGACCGCACAGGTCCGCCAGGAGAATTCCACCATTGCGCGCTACAACGAACTGGTACCGCTGGCACAAGACGCGCTCAAGGACCAGGACTGGCCCCGGGCCGCTGATCTGTTACAGCAATTGGTCGCCATTGCGCCATTCAAGTGGGAGCTGTACCAGAACCTGGGGACGGCGCAGCGCAGCCTGGGCAAGCGCGAAGCAGCGCTGCAATCCCTGGAAAAAGGCATCGCGGTTTTACGCAACGATCCTGATGCCAGGAAAGACCGCGCCAAGGCCGACTACGGACTGGCCCAGATGATGTTGATCGTCGGCGAACTCTATTCTGCGCTGGAGAAGCCAGAACAGGCGGCGGCAAATTTTCGCGAGGCCGCGAAACTAGACCCCAAGCCAGGCATCGCCTACATCCACTTATGCGGCGCGGAATATAACCAGGGCAACGCTGACGCAGCGCTGCAAGTTTGCGCCAAGGCCATCAAGTCCGATCCGGAGCGAACGGCCTTTTACCAGACGACGGCCAGCATCCAGAGCAACCTGGGGAGATTCGATGAAGCGATCAAGACTTACGAAAAAGGCATTGGGCTGGCGGAAAGCAATATCCAGGTGAATCGCCGCTACCGGTCAAACATAACTTCCGCGCGCGGCACCCAAATCAACGGCACCGAAGCGGAAGCAGGACGCATGGGCCAAATGCTTCTGTCCCAGGGCAATGCTTATTTCCAGATGAAGGATTACAAGCATGCCGCGGACGTATTCGCCCGCGCGGTGAAGCTGCATCCTTTCCCCGCGCTGCCGTTGTTCAATCTTTGCGCCACGCTTTATGACATGGATAATCTGGCCGGCGCCGCGGACGCGTGCCATCGGGCAACGGTGGTCGATCCTAAAATGGCGGACGCTTATTTCGTGGAAGCTTACTCGTCATTCGGCGTGGCTGCGCGCCAAGGAAAGATGCAAGCCCCGCAAGGAACCAAAGAAGCCTTGGAAAAATACCTGGAGCTGGCGCCCGATGGCCTTCACGCCGAAGACGCCAGGCAAATGCTGAAACAGATTGCGGCGAATTGAATGCATCTCGGCAAAATGAAAAAGCGCTGCGCGAAAGCAGAGTTGAGCATTGATTTGATGGATCAGCCCGCACCGCTAGTTTTGCCTCGCGTACCTTTTTTCTGTGATCGAGTACGATATGCTGAACAGGCCCATGACTGCTTCCCCGCAAGCCACGCCAACAGATTCGCCAGATAACGTTCTTGACGTCCGTGACCTCTGCAAGAGCTACGGTCCCACAGTTGCCGTGGACAAAATTTCTTTTCACGTTGGACGCAACGAGATCGTAGGGCTGTTGGGCCCGAACGGCGCGGGCAAAACGACGACCATCAACATGATTCTGGGCGTACTTGAGCCCGCGGCCGGACACATCCAGATTGAAAGCGTGGACCTGGCGCTGCACCGCTCGCGCGCACTGCAATGCACGAACTTTGCCGCTGTCTACGCGCCGTTGCCCGGAAACCTCACGGTCTACCAGAACCTGCGCATTTTCGGCATGATCTACAGCGTCAAGAACCTGGGCGCGCGCATCGAAGAGTTACTCGAACAGTTCGACCTAGTCAAGTTTCGCAACACCAAAGCCGGAGTGCTTTCTTCCGGCGAGCAGACGCGCGTAGGACTGGCCAAAGCCATGTTGAACCGTCCGCGGCTTTTGCTATTGGACGAGCCAACGGCTTCGCTCGATCCTTCGGTCGCCCAGGAAGTCCGCGGCCAGATCCGCGAGTTTGCCGGACGCGATTGCGGCGGGGTGCTCTGGACGTCACACAACATGTATGAAGTGGAAGAAGTCTGTCACCGCGTGCTCTTTCTTTCCCGCGGAAAGATTCTGCTTCAGGGCGATCCGCGCACGTTGCCGCGCGAACACGGCAAGCAATCGCTGGAAGAACTGTTCATCGCGCTGGCCCGCGAACCACTGGCTACCCTGGAGGCGCGCTAACGCTCATGGACTTCACTCGCACTTCCGCGATTGTCTTACGGCAGTTCTATCTGATCCGCGGCAGCGTCTCGCGCCTGGTCCCGATGTTCGTCTGGGTCGGCGTGGACATGATGCTCTGGGGATTCATCACGCGCTACCTGAACTCCGTGGCCAGTCCGGGATTTAATTTTGTGCCCGTTCTGCTGGGCGCGGTACTGCTGTGGGACTTCTTCATCCGCGTGATGCAGGGCATTACCATGGCGTTCTTTGAGGACGTATGGTCCCGCAACTTCCTCAACTTTTTCGCCACGCCGTTGCTGATTTCGGAATACCTTGGCGGCCTGGTGCTCTCCAGCATCGCCACCAGCTCGATTGGACTCGTCGTAATGATGTTGTTAGCCACTTTCGTCTTCGGCCTATCGTTCTTCGCCTACGGCGCGGTGCTGGCTCCGTTTGTGATGGTGCTGTTTCTGTTCGGGATCGCGCTCGGCATATTCGCCACGGCCATGGTGTTGCGTTTGGGACCGGCGTCGGAATGGTTTATCTGGCCGATTCCCGCGGTACTCTCTCCGTTTGCCGGAGTGTTTTATCCGCTGGCAACTTTGCCTGGATGGATGCGGGCCATCTCGTATTTTCTGCCGCCCTCTTATGTATTTGAAAGTATGCGTAAGATTGTGGCCGGCGGAGCGGTTCCCATCACACCGTTGCTGTTAAGCGGAACGCTTGCTGTCTTCTACATCGTGCTGGCCGCCTGGTTCTTTAAGAGCACATATCAGTACGCGGTGCGAACCGGACTGATCGCGCGCTACAGCGCGGAGACGGCCAGTTAAAACCGCAACTCAGCGGCTTTCGCCGGGTTTGAAACTGCTATACTTCGTCCCGTCCGCTGGCCGCACACGTCCAGGCGGTAACAGGACGTCACCTGAGGAAGACTTAGGAGAATTTATTCGTAAACACTGGACCACGAAAGCCAACGTCCCGAAATAGCGCGCAAGAACCAGCAGTCACACTTTTTTCAACGCAAGACTTTCAACCTTATCGACAAAGACCAGGAGCCAAAAATGCGTAAACATTGGATTGCTATGCTTTCTCTGCTGGGGATTGGTGCTTCAAGCTCTTCCGCCAATGCGCAGGTTATAAAAGGCAGCCAGCCAAACCCGGGCACAACGAACGACTCGACTAAAAAAACCATCAGTCAGGGCACAAAGGCCGCCACCAACGAACAAAAGCTCCAGGTGAAGCAGGGCACTCTGCGGCAACAGAACAAAACAACCGTGAATGGCGGTAAACAGGCCGACACGATGACCCCTTCAGCCTACTGCAAGGGCAAGCAGCAGACCACCACGGCCAAGGCGAACGGTCAACTTACGCCGCCGCCTCCGGGACAGAACAACCAGATAACCAAGGGCGGCAATCAGCAAATCACTAAAGGCAATCAGCAACTGACTAAAGGCAATCAACAAGTCACCAAGGGTGGTAATCAGCAGATAACCAAAGGCAACAATCTGCAGATCACAAAGGGCAACAACCAGGTGACCAAGGGCGGAAATCAGCAGATCACCAAAGGCAACCAGCAGGTGACCAAGGGCAACAACCAGCAGATCACCAAGGGCAACAATCAGCAGGTAACTAAAGCCGTCCCGAAATAGCTGGTAACCCGCTGGCAAAAAGCGGCAAGAGCGCGCACTGCCAGTTTTGCTTCGTAAGATTGCGGCCCGGGACCGTTTACCGGGCCGATGTTTTTGCCGCCGTGTTTTTTCCAATCCCGGTCGCGAGAGCTAAGCTGGCCCTCCGCTACCGTAAAGCTTTTAGTGTATCCGGAGCCTTTCCCAATTCATGGCCGATCACGCGAGCTCAGGCTTTTTTGTTCTGCGGACCCCCGTTCTTCCCATCGAAGAATTCTTGCGCATCATGCAAGCTCCCGGTGACCGCGCGTCCTCTCGCGCTGGGCTTCAACGCTGGCTCGAACGTGCACTTGTTCAAGAGGCTCTGTGGCTGGCCTCGCCAGAGTTTCTGCAATCACTTGATCTTTGGCAGCGGGAGCCTGACAGCGCCAAGGGCCAGAAGCTGGAACGGGCGTTGTACCGATATTTAGCGCGCATGACGGCCCGTGCAACTCCCTTTGGAGCGTTCGCCGCTTGCAGCGTAGGACGCATCGCGGACGTAACTCACTTGCAACTCGGTCCGGCCAGCCATTACCGGCGCCGCTCCCGCCTGGACATGGAATATCTCGTAGCGCTGGCTGAATCTCTTACCGCCGATTCCGAACGGCGCCGTCACTTGAGCTTCTATCCGAACAGCAGCTTGCATCTTGCCGCCGGCGCGTACCACCACTTGCGAGGACGGTCCCAGGAATTTGGACGCAGCTATGAGCTGGTGGCCACTGAGCCTACGCCATTTCTCGACGCAACGTTGCGGCGTGCTGCGTCCGGCGCAACGGCCCAGGCTCTGGCCAACGCTCTGGTGCAAGAAGACTCCGATATCAAACTTGAGGAAGCCCAGGGGTTTGTTGGGAAGTTGGTGGAAACGCAAGTTCTGGTCTCGGACCTGGCGCCTCCCGTCACCGGCCAGGAGCCTGTGGACTATATGGTCCGGCAACTGAGGCAGGCAAAGCAAACAGACTTGGCGGATTCACTCGGCGCGATTGCGCGGAAGCTGCGCGCACTCGACCAAGCAGAAGACCAAGCCGAAACCGAAGACCAAGCCGAAACCGAAGCCCATGCCGGCCTCGTCGCTAGTCTCCAATCGTACTCAGACATTAGCCAGTCCGTTGCGCAACTTCCCGGCAACTTCAAGCCCGGACGGCTCATCCAGGTTGATATGGTGAAGCCCGCGCCAGAGGCCAGGCTGGATCACCAACTAGCCAACCAAATCCTCCACGCTTGCGAAACTCTGCATGCCATTCAAGGATTTTCTGAACAGACTGTCTACCAGCAATTCAAAGCTGACTTCATTGAACGATATGAGGAGCGCGAAGTCCCTCTGCTGGAAGCGCTCGACGACGAAGCCGGCATCGGGTTTGAAAGCCAGGACAACGCCGGAGCCGAACCGCTTCTGGAAGGCATCGATTTTCGAACGGCAGACGGAACGCCGGCGACCGATCGCAAAGTCGGCGCGGTCCTGTTGCGCAAGTTGCAAGAAGTCTGGGCGCAAAAGAATACCGTGTTGACGCTGGACACGGAACTACTCGCAGAGATGGTGAACGGTGTCCCTTTCCCGCTGCCGGATTCTTTTGCCGCCATGGGGGTTTATTTCCGAGCGCCAGTGAGCGACCCAACCGGCGACATCGGCAATCGTGACAGCCCCGGCAATAATGCCGGTAATAATAAAGCCGAAACTCAACACGGATTCTTTCTGCAAAGCCTGATTGGACCTTCCGGGGTGAACCTGGCCGCGCGTTTCTGCCACGCGGATGCGCAACTTGCCGCCTGTGTGCAAGAGCACTTGCGCGCTGAGGAAAAACTTCGCGTGGATGGAGCGGTGTTTGCCGAAATTGCTCACCTGCCGGAGGGCCGCGTGGGCAATGTGGTGTGGCGGCCGGTGCTGCGTCCTTATGAGATTCCGTTTTTGGCCACGTCCTGTTTGCCGGCAGAACGGCAAATCCCGCTTTCTGATCTCACGGTTACCGTGCGCGATGACCGGATCATCTTGCGCTCACAACGTTTGCAGCGCGAAGTGCTGCCACGCTTGACGTCGGCCCACAACTTTGCCGCCGGCCGCAGCTTGAAGCTCTATAAATTTCTTTGCCTGTTGCAACACCAGGGAGTGACTGGCGACTGCGCGTGGCAATGGGACACGCTGGATCAAGCCGCGTTCCTACCGCGCGTTGTTTTGAGCCGCGCCGCAGGCAACGCGTCGGAACAATCAGCCAACATTGTTTTCTCTCTCGCCCGCTGGCGCGTCACCCAGGAAGACGCAACAAATTGGGGCGGTGGCGCGGAATCTGATCGCGCACAACGCGTGCTGGAATGGCGCAAAACCAGACTCGTTCCGCGCTTTGTCTACATTGCGGAATTCGATAACCAACTCCTGATCGACTTTGACAACGCGCTGGCCGTGGACGTTTTTCTGGAACACATCAACAAAAACCGCGAGACGCTGCTGGTGGAAATGTTTCCTCCGCCGGACGAATTGCCCGTCGAAGGCCCGGAAGGCCATTTTGTCCATGAGATCGTTTTGCCGTTCGTCCGCCAGGAGAACGCTCGGCAAGACATACGCGCGGAAAATCCGGAACGCGAAGAAGCCGAGCAGAAGGACGCCAGGCAGGAAGACGCAAACCAAACCGCGTTGGATCAACTACCACCTACAACACAGCCGCCCTCCCCCACCATCGCGCCCTACGTTGGCAGCCAAGTCCACACGTTCATGCCGGGGTCAGAATGGTTGTATGCCAAACTGTATTGCAGCCCATCGCATGCTGATCGTCTCCTTCATGAACTTGTGCAGCCTCTGGCGGAAGAAGCAATTTCCTCCGGCACCGCCGACAGTTGGTTCTTCATTCGATTTTCTGACGCACACTGGCACCTGCGGTTGCGTTTTCACGGCAATCCCGCGGCGTTAAGTTTGAACGTTCTGCCCCGGCTGGGATGGCTGGCGCAAGAGCAGCAGCGCCGTGGCACTCTGTGGCGCATGCAACTCGATACCTACCAGCGCGAGGTTGAACGCTACGGCGGTCCGCGCGGAGTTACGCTGGCCGAAAAGATTTTTCAACTCGACAGCGAACTCTCCCTGGCGCTGTTGCGCTTGACCGCCGGGAGTGGCGGCGAAGATCTCCGCTGGCAGCTTGCCTTCTGTGCAGCCGACCGCTTGTTCCAAGGGCTGGGCTTGAGCCTGGAGCAGAAGAAAAACGAGACCGACCGACTTGCGCGGTATCGCGAGCAGGCATACGTCGTGGACAAGCTCTATAAAGAACAAATGGCGCGAAAGTTTCGCGATCAGCGGCAAACCCTGGCCGCCCTTCTTGACGCAACCGACACGCCGACTGGCGTAGGCGTAATTCCTCCGCAAGCTGTGGCGGCGTTCTCAAATTTTGCGGCAAAACTAGCGCCGCTTCGTCGCCAACTGGAAGAGCTGGAACTGGCGGGAAAACTCAGCCGTCCCATGGCGGAAATGGCGGAAAGCTTTGTGCACATGCACCTGAACCGCATGTTCCGTTCGTCAGCTCTGACTCAGGAAACCATGGTGTACGAATTCCTGTCGCGAATGTACGCGGCGCAACTGAAGAAAGCGAGCCCAACCTCGGGCGGGTCTTCGGATGTGAAATCGGATGTGTGAAAAGTCGAGCGATCAGCCGCGCCGCCGATAGGCTATTTCAGTTCCCATACTTGAACCGAGCCGCTGCTATCGCCCAAGGCAATCAATTTTCCGTCAGACGAAACGGCAATCGCCCTGATCGCCGTAAGGTCCGTGGCAAAGGCGCGCACCGCGGATGTGGTGGAAGAAACAATCCCCGCAATCCCGTCTCCGTTGGCCGCCACAAAGCCGTCGCGCGTGGAAGCCACAGCGGTGACCGAGTTGACGTCGAAGTGAGGCAGATCGAGGGCAGCACCCTGCGGATTTCCAGAAGTGTATATAGTGCCGCCGAGCACTGAGGCCCGGACCATCAATTTGCCATCGCCCGAAACTTCATATTGATCGGTATCGCCAACCCGGGGAAATTTTGCGAGTTCGCGGCCCGATTCCAAAGCTTGCAAATTAACGCCGCGCGGACCGTTGTCGG